>JAQCNG010000066.1 GCA_028275145.1 Halovenus sp.
CCGTGTTGTGGAAGGGAATCGAACCCTCCGTCCATGTGCGAGGGATGCGATTTGAACGCATGGACCCCTACGGGAGCGGATCTTGAGTCCGCCGCCGTTTCCTGGCTTGGCTACCCTCGCACGCGTCTGTTCGCCTATTACAGCGTCGCCGGGCCTCTCGCCCGTGTCCTGAGGTTGACGCCCGCGGATTAAACGCCTTCGACTGTCACCGGTCGGCGTCGCCACACAGGTCGTAGTACGTGGTCCGCACAGTCACGGGCGCGACGTCGGCCACGTCGGCGGCCTCCTGCTGGGTGAGTTCGTGTTCGGCCCGCTGTGCGGCGGTGTACAGGCAGGCGGCGGCGACGCCACCGGGGTTGCGCCCGGTGTCGATGCCGCGCTCGCGGGCCTCGCCGGCGAGTTCGCGCGCCTGTCGCTCCACACGGTCGGGTGCGTCGAGTTTGGACGCAAAGCGTGCCAGATACTCGCGAGGGTCGATCGGCCCCGTCGGCAGACCGAGTTCCCGGTTCATCGCGTCGTAGCCCACGTCGAGTTCGTCCCGGGTGGCCTTTGCCGCCTCTGCTATCTCGGGGAGCGTCCGCGAGACGTTGTCGGTCCGGCAGGTGGCGTACACCGCCGCGGCCGCGAACCCCTCGATGGAGCGACCCTGCAGGAGGTCGGCATCCTGTGCGGACTCGAACAGCACGCACGCGCGGTCACGGATGTGCGTCGGCAGGTCGAGCGTGCTCACGAGCTGGCGTATCTCGGTGAACGCGTAGATGCGATTGCGCTCGGCCTTGCTGCGGACCTTGCTGCGCTTGTGCTGGCGGCGCATCCGGGCGAACTGCCGGCGCTTGCGCCCTTTCACCCGCGTCGACCGACCGATCTCCGTCGAGAGCCCACGGTCGTGGCGTGACCGGGTCAACGGTGCCCCCGTCCGCTCGGGGTTGGTGTCGTCGTCATCGAAAGACCGCCACTCCGGCCCCGGGTCGATTGCGTGCTCGTCGACCACCAGCCCACACTGCGTGCAAACTGTCTCGCAGTCGTCCGACCGTAGCTGTCCCTCGCACTCCGGGCAGGCCTGAACTGTCGTGGTTGCTGCCATCACCTCGTTGTTCGGGCCGAACGGGCATTTAAACAGAAGACGAAATCGGCAACAGTCTCCGGTTATGGGTCACAGAACCGACCGGTAACCGGTTGGTAGTTGCCGTCGCGGCTCCGCTCGCCGGCCGACGGTGACAGCCGGCCGAGCACGTCGGACGGCCAACCTTTTTGTGCGAGCGGGGAGCAGAGATGGTCAATGGGGTTGTCGGATCTCGCAGCGGGACTCGAAGTCACCGAGAGCCAGCAGGAGCGCGGCGTGGCGACCGTCGACACGACCGACGCGGACCTCGCGGAGCGACTCGCACCCTTCGGGGAGAAACTCCCGTGTGCGCCCGGGGAGGCCGCGACGGTGCTCGAACGGTACGCGGAGGGGGCGTCAGTCGGTGTGGCGGCCCACACCGCCGGCGTTGCGCCGGTGACAGCGGCGAAGACGCTGCACCTGCTGGGGGAGTCGGTTTCCCCGCTGGGACCGACCGGGCGCGACATCGTCCGGGACTGGATCGCCGGCAGCCTCTCCCGGTCCGAGGCGCTGGAGCTGACCCGCGTCGGCCAGACGGAGTTCGCCCTCGCAACGTACGTCGAAACCCACGACCCGATCGAGGAGGCCTGTGCGGCCGTGGAGGGTGTACTCGCCGCCGACCGCCTGACCGACGAGTCGCCGCTCGCCGACGCCACCGGCGACGCGACCGACCTCCTGTGACCCACGGGCCTGGTTTATATCGTCGTCACACTCGTTCGGAACGCTCTTTCGCGCGCACACTGAACACACAGACAATGAGAATGGAACTGCGGGTCTGCAAGCACTGTCTCGACGGCGAACACGAGAACGAGCACAAGCAGGCGGTCACCCGGGACCTGGTGGCCTGTGCCCGGGTGGTCCGGGAGCACCGGGACGAGCTCGACCTCGACGACGTCCACGTCCGGATGGTCAGCGAGGACGAGGGTGACGACGGCCGGCCGGCGGCGCTGCCGGCGGTGGGGGCGACAATCCAGAACGAGCAGGTGGTCATCTCCGACACACAGCTCGTCACGATGGGCGAGAACGGCTACATGCTGGTGTACCCGAGCCCCCGGGACGCGCTGAAGGTGCTCGCGGGCAATATCGACGAACTCAGCAAGGTGGTCGGGGAGGAGATAACCCCGGACCTCTCGGAGGAGGGCGCGGAGATTCTCTCCGGCTACGCCGGCCCGGCGGAGGGCGAGGAATCACCGGCCGGTGGCGACAGCCCGGGGCCCGCGGGACCGACCGACGGCATCTGACCCGACGATGGACAGGGACGCGCTCGTTCCGGTCGTGGTGAGTTCGGCTGTCGTGGTTGTGGCGACCGGTCTCGTCAGCGGCACCCTCGAGTACGGGCTCGAACTCCCGGTGGTGTACGCCGACGCCGTCGAGAACGGCGGGATGGCGCTCGTGTTCGTCGGCATCATGCTGCTGTACGAGGCACTCTCCTACGAGAAGTACCGCAGGAAGGGGCTGGTACGTGTCGGGACCGACGCGGCGCTCGTGTTTGTTGCTGCGGCCGTGGTCACGCTGGTGGTCGTCTCGGGGTTCGACCTCGCCGGACTCGGGGACCTGAGCGGCGAGGTGGCGGGGGTGGCGTTCGACGCCGGGAACGTCCTCGCCGCACTCGCCGGGTTCATCGTCGCGGCGGCGCTCTTTTTTGCACGCAACCGCGACTGCTACCGGCCGCCGAGCGCCGGCCGCCGACCCTCGACCTGACTCCTGTTTGCTCTGTGACCTTCCAAAGGCAGATGTACTCTCACCGCCGTTTGACAAACATGCTCTCTGACATCGAGAACGTGCGCAGATTGACCGAACTGCTCCGCGACGAGGGGTTCGTCGAGGCGCTGACGAACGCGGAACAGCTCGTGGACGACGTCGACGACCGACTCGACCGTGTCGAGCAGATAGAGGGCGACGCCACGGAGGCCGTCAGGGAGGCAAACGAGGCGCTCAACGCGGTGGACGAACGTCTCAGGAAGTTCGACGAGGCGATTCGGCTGATCGAGGCGAAGATCGAGGCCGGATTCAGCGCCGGTTTCTTTCTTTTCGGCTACCAGCAACTGACCTCGGGAGCCGTGTTCATCGCCGCCGGACTGTTTTTCATGGGGTTGCTGGGTGGCTCCTCGCTGCTCGTGACACTCAAAAATATGCCACAGGTCGAGCGACTCAGACAGATGGGCACGTACCTGTTCGACTCACTCCGGGGGAGCAACGCCGGCGAACCCGAGGTCGAGGTCGAGACTCCCGACGACCGCTCCGGCGACGACAGCACCGCCGAGAGCGACGACGAGACCGGCCCGCGCATCGACTGGCAGACGACCACCGACCGTGCCGACGAGGAGACCGACAGCGACCGACGTGACGGGGGGGCCGACAGGTCGTGACCGACGGCTCCGGGGCCCCTCCTCAGAGCTCCTGCGCGTCGGCGAGGCTGAACCGGCGCTCGTAGAGGGCAGTCCCGACGACCACGGCCGCCGCGCCCGCGTCGCGGAGCGCCCGCACGTCGTCGAGGGTTGCGACCCCGCCGCTCGCGACCACGGGGACGTCGACGGCCTCGACCACCCGTCTCACCGGCCCGGTCCGGACCCCCTCCATCCGACCCTCCACGTCGACGTCGGTGAACAGAACCGCTCCCGCGCCGAGATCCTCGTACCGGCCGGCGGCCGTCGCGGGGTCGAGTCCGGTTCCCTCGGTCCACCCCGAGACCACCACCTCGCCGTCACTGGCGTCGAGGCCGACCATCACCCGCCCGGGGTCTGCTATCTCACCCACGATATCCGGGTTCTCGACCGCCGCGGTCCCGAGGATGACCCGGTCGACACCGCGCTCCAGCAGGGCTGTTGCCTCGCTGGCGGTGCGGATACCGCCGCCCAGTTGCACGTCGACGGCGGCGTCGCTGCTCTCTGCACAGACCGTGACGATGTCGTCGATGGCCGCGGCGTTCGCCCGTTCGCCCTCGAACGCGCCGTCGAGGTCGACCAGATGCAGCGTCTCCGCGCCGGCCCCGAGCCACTCCCGGGCGGCCGCCACCGGGTCGCCGTATGTCGTGCCGGTGTCGCGCTCGCCACCGACCAACTGGACGACCTGACCGTCCTGCAGGTCCACCGCCGGTATCACCTCGAACTCGGGAAACATGACTCTTCCTGTGCGCGCCAGCGTCGAAAAGGTTCACATTCCTGCCCGACCCCGGGACGGTCGTCACCGGAGACAACCCCGAACGGCGCTTTGGAATCGAAACTTCACACCCGCCCAGAGCTTGGATTCGTAACGAAAAGCGGCTTGAACGGTCGCCCCCTAGTACACGACAGGTGAAGACAGTGAACTCCAGACTGACGGTGACCGGGATGTCGTGTTCGACCTGTTCGGCGACCGTCGAGGAGTCGGTCGGCGAACTCGAGGGTGTGTCGTCGGTCGATGTCAACTTCGCGACCGACGAGGCAAACGTCGAGTACGACCCGGAGGCGGTGTCGCTGGCCCGCATCTACGAGGCAATCGAGGACGCCGGCTACACGCCCGAGCGCAAGCGCACGACCGTCGAGATTGCGGGGATGTCGTGTGCGACGTGTGCGGAGACAAACGCGGGCGCAATCGAGGACCTGCCGGGCGTTCTCGACGCCGACGTCAACTTCGCGACCGACGAGGCAAACGTCGAGTTCAATCCCGCGGACGTGTCGCCGCCGGCCATCTACGACGCAATCGAGGCGGCCGGCTACACGCCCGACCGCGGCGGCGACGACGACGGACTCACGGAGGAACGCGAGAGTGCCGTCGAGAGCGAACTGCAGACGAAACGACGGTGGGTCATCGTCGGTGGCCTGCTGACCGCGCCGTTCGTGGTCGTCATGCTGGAGATGCTCACCGGCGAGTTTCTGCCCGGGTGGTTCGACTGGGTGGAGTTCGCCGCGGCGACCCTGCTGATGGCGACGCTGGGCCGGCATTTCCTCGTGGGTGCGTACACGGCCGCGGTCAACAACCACCAGGCCAACATGGATACGCTGGTCGCAATGGGCGCACTGACAGGCTATCTCTACAGTGTGGCGGTCATCACCGACCTCGTGACCGGTGGACTGTACTTCGAGGCAGTCGCGTTCATCCTGTGGTTCATCTACCTGGGTGTCTGGCTGGAGGTCCGCTCGAAGGCCCGCGCCAGCAGCGCGCTCCGCGAACTGCTGGAGATGCGTGCCGAGGAGGCCACAGTCCTCGAGGACGGCGAGGAGGTCGTCGTCCCGGTCGAGGACGTTGCTGTCGGCGACGTGATGAAGGTCCGCCCGGGCGAGAAGATACCGACAGACGGCGTCGTGGTAGACGGCGAGAGTGCGGTCGACGAGTCGATGGTCACCGGGGAGTCGGTCCCCGTTGAGAAGAGCGAGGGCGACGAGGTAATCGGCTCGACGATAAACGAGCAGGGTGTGCTGTACGCCGAGGCGACGCGGGTCGGCGAGGAGACGGCAATCCAGCAGATTGTCACGCGGGTAAAGGAGGCCCAGGCCCGCCAGCCCGACGTCCAGCGACTGGTCGACCGCGTGAGTGCCTACTTCGTGCCCGCGGTCATCCTCAACGCCGTTCTCTGGGCTGCCCTGTGGTTCCTGTTCCCCGGGGCGCTGTACGGGGCCTCGGACGCCATCGGCTCGGTGATTCCGGTGCTCGAACCGGTCGGTGGCGGGCCCGCGCCCGCGGTGCCCGGCGCGGCGGCCAGCATCCCGCTGTTCGAGTTCTCGGTGGTCGTGCTCGCCTCGGCCATCCTGATTGCCTGCCCGTGTGCGCTCGGACTGGCGACGCCGATGGCCACGATGGTCGGTTCGACCATCAGCGCGAAAAACGGTGTCCTCTACAAGGGTGCGGACATACTCGAACAGGCCCGCGACATCGACGTCGTCGTCTTCGACAAGACGGGCACACTCACCCACGGCGAGATGGAGTTGACCGACGTCGTGCCGGCCGCCGGCGCTGACGGCGGCCCGGACGCGGCGACACGCCGCGACGGCGGCGAGGAACTCCCGGACGGCGGTGTGCTCGAACCCGGGCACACCGAGTCCAGAGATGTTGACGAGGAGACGCTGTTGCGGGTCGCCGCCAGCGCCGAATCGGGGTCGGAGCACCCGCTCGCACAGGCAATCGTCGCGGCCGCCGAGGAGCGCGACCTGACGCTGTCGGACCCCGAGGACTTCGAGAACGTTCCCGGTCACGGGGTTCGCGCGACACTCCCCGAGGGGGAGGTGCTCGTGGGCAACCGGAAACTGCTGCGGGACGAGGGTGTCGACCCCGCGCCGGTGGCGGCGACGATGGAGCGACTGGAGCGCGAGGGAAAAACGGCGATGCTGGTCGCACTCGACGGCGACCTGCTCGGCGTGGTGGCAAACGCCGACACCGTCCGCGAGAGCGCCGGCGAGACAGTCGACCAGTTACACGAGCGTGGCTACGAGGTGCTGATGCTCACCGGCGACAACGAACACACCGGCCGCGCTATCGGCGAACAACTCGGCATCCCCGCGGCGAACGTCCACGCAGAGGTGCTGCCCGAGGACAAGGCCGACGCCATCGACGATATCCAGGCCGACGGTTCCCGTGCGGTAATGGTCGGTGACGGCGTCAACGACGCGCCCGCGCTGACGACGGCCCACGTCGGTGTCGCAATCGGTTCGGGCACCGACGTGGCAATCGAGAGTGGCGACATCACGCTGATGCGCGATGAACCTACCGACGTCATAAAGGCAATGCGCATCGCCGACGCCACCATCTCGAAGGTCCGCCAGAACCTGTTCTGGGCGCTCGCCTACAACGCGACGCTCATCCCGATTGCCTCTGTCGGCCTGCTCAACCCCGCACTCGCGGGGGCCGCGATGGCCTTCTCCAGTGTCTCCGTTGTCTCGAACAGCCTCGCGTTCATGCGGTGGGACCCCCACGAGGAGTACGTCTTTGCCCCCTTCCGCCCGTTCGTGTGGGCCCGCGACCGACTCGCTGGCTGACCTGGACTGCCGTGACTGTTGCTCCGCTCGGGCGGAACAGGTAGTGCGTGATTTCGGTCGCAGAGCGCTCACTCGACGGGGTCGACACGCTTGCGCAACCAGTCGACGGCGGCGGTAACCTCCTCGGGGTCGTTGCTCTGTATCTTCAGGGTGACAGTGTCGCCGGGATAGCTCCCGAGGGTCACGTCGAACGTCTCGCGAACGCCGGCGATGCGGTCGAGCAGTTGCTTCTCTGGTTCGGGCGTCTCGACGGTTTCGACATGGGTGGTCTCGCCGTCGAACTGGTCGCGGATCTGCTCGAACATCGCCCTCATCTCGGCGGGTGGGCCCGGCAGCACGTAGACCGTTCCGACGACACAGCCCGGGGCGACCCCCCGGGGGTTGGGCAGAGACTCCCCGCGCTCCGGAATCCGGAGCGTCCCCGGCGCGAGGTCGTCGTCGGTGTAGCCCTGTTCGTGCAGTCGCTCCCGGACCGCCTCGTCGGGCGCGAGGTCGGTCCCGAAGGCGGCCGCGACGGCCGACATCGTCACGTCGTCGTGGGTCGGGCCGAGACCACCGGTGACCACCACGGCGTCGTACTCCGCCCGGTACTCGTTGACCACGCGTGCGATGTCCGCGACGCGGTCGGGTACGACCGTCATGCGCTCGACGGTCGCACCCTCCCCGGTCAACTGCTCGCCCAGCCACGCCGCGTTCGTGTTCGGGGTGTCACCCGTGAGTATCTCGTCGCCGACTGTGACCAGCACAACGCGCATGCACGAGCTACGTGAGCAACGCTCAAAGACTCTCCGTCTTCAGCTCTGGTACTCCTTCTCGAAGCCGCGGAACTCGGTCCGGTGGGCCTCCTCGTCGGCGAGGATGGTCACCGCGAGGTCCTCGGTGACCGGGTCACCGGCCTCCCTGGCAGCGTCGACGAGCGACCGGTACGTCTCGATGGCGTCGGACTCGGCGTCGAGCACGCCCCGGATGACCGCGAGCACGTCGGTCGAGTCCGCCGGCGGTTGCAGCGAGTCCTGTCGGGCGGTGAACGCCGCCGAACTCGGCGGGCGGGCCCCGAGCTGTTTGAGCCGGTTCCCCAGCTGTCGGGCGTGGGTGAGCTCCTCCTGGATATCCTGCTCGAGGCTCCCCTTTATCTCCTCTGCCCGGACACCGTCGAGCACAATCGCGTTCGTCTGGTAGTTCATCACCGTCTCGATTTCGTCGCCGTACGCCTTCTGGAGCAGTTCGATGACACGGTCTGCGCTCATACGGGTAGCTGTTGGCTGCGCTGCAGAATATATCCGTTGCTGATTCCCGGCGCGTCGGACTGGCGGACAGACTCAGACGCCGAACCCGTCCTCCCAGCGGAACTGGCCGTTGCGCTGGACCACCTCGCCGTCGATTTCGAGGCTGCTGTCCGTCTCCATGTCGGTTATGAGGTCGACGTGGACCGCGCTCTCGACGCCGGACTCGCCCTCGGGGAGGGTGGCGTCGTAGGCCCGTCCCAGCGCCAGATGGACCGTACCGGCCATCTTCTCGTCGAACAGTATCTGGTCGGTCACGCGGTCGATACCGCGGTTCATCCCCACCCCGAGTTCGCCAAAGCGGCGCGACCCGCCGTCGGTTTCGACCACCGATGCCAGCACGTCCTCGCCCGCTCCGGCCTCGATGTCGACGACGACCCCGTCTTTCAGCGTCAGTTGGACGTCCCGGACACGGCGGCCGCGGATGGTCATCGGGACGTCGAACGTGACAGTGCCGGCGGCGTCTGCGGGCGCTGTGAACACCTCCCCGCTGGGGAGGTTGTGCGAGTCGTAGGCCACTGTCGCCGCGCTGTTGACCGCCGTCCGGTCCTCGATATCCAGCGTGAGGTCGGTCCCATCCTCCTTTCGGAGACGGACCTCGCTCCCGTCGTCGAGCAGCGTCTTGAGCCGGTCCATCTCCTCGGCGAGCGACGCCCAGTCCCGGAGCACGGCGTCGTAGACGAACTCCCGGTAGGCCTCGTAACTCATCCCGGCCTGCTGGGCGAGTGCCCGCGTCGGGTGGACCGTCGACACCCAGTCGGTGTCGAGTCGTGCCTCCCGGATCCCCTGACGGGCACCCGCGTAGGCCTGCTGGCGGTCGTCGGCGACGTCGGCCGCCGCCCGCGTGTTGCGTGTGCCCCGCAGCGAGAGCACGCTGTCGGCCCGCTCGTAGAGCGCCTGCTCGAACTCGGGGTCCTCCTCGAAGTCGTCCCCGTGGGCACGCAGGTACGCACGTGACATCTCGCTGGAACTGTACCGGGCGAGCAGGTTCGCCCCGCGCTCGCCCAGCGCCGCCGCCACCGCCACGCCGAGGTCGTGGGCCCCCTCGCCAACGTGGACGACCACGTCCTCACCCGGTTCGATCCGCGCGCTCCAGTCGACCAGCGTCTCCGCGTGCTCGTGTACTCTCTGGTCCATGACTCCCCATGCGGTCGGCAGCCACATGAGGCCGGCGTCTGACCCCGGCAGGTCGGTCCGGCGGCCGGCCCGGGGCAGTGTGTGTAACTCGCGGGGCAGAACCAGGAGTCTCCCCGCCGGGGCGTGCGGACGTACTGGCGGATGCCACGGGGCCGTACGGGAATCCTCGATTCTCGAACCACTCGACCCCGAGGTTGTTGGCCGCGGGACCTCAGAGCCGAGCAACGACGACAGACCGTCGTGTTCGCGTCGATAACAGACGGTTTTATAGTTCCGGGCAAGAGATGAACTCCAAAGCGGTGGCGTAGTTCCCCCGACAATGTACGACCTCGGTCCCGAATTCGACGACGTGTCTGTCGACCCCGGGACGAACCTGCTCGTCTCGGGTCCCCCACTGAGTGGCGTCCGCAGGTTGGCCTTCGAGGCGGTCACCGCGGGTGCAGACAGCGGCGACGCGGTGCTCGTTATCACGACCCGGTACAGTGCCCGGCGGGTGTTCGCCGACCTGAACACACTGGTCGACACCGACGACATCACGCTGGGCGTCGTCGACTGTGTCACACGGCGACAGGACCAGGCCTACGCCGACGACAGTCGCGTGCAGTACGTCACCTCGCCGGCCGCGCTCACCCGTATCGGAATCAAGTTCTCTGAGTTCGTCAAACAGTTCGACGCCGAGGGCATCGACCAGACGCGGGTCGTGTTCGACTCGCTATCGACGCTCCTGCCCTACCCCGACACGCAGTCTGTGTTCAAATTCCTCGCCGTGCTCTCTGGCCAGATCGAGGAGGCCGGGGCGCTCGGGATACACGTCATCGAACCGGCGGCACACGACGAGGAGACGCTCCGCACCCTCGCCGAGGTGTTCGACGGGCGCGTGACCGTCGCGGATAACGCGGTTACCGCAATCGACCGCTAGAACCCGGCGACTGCCGCGAGAACGAAGCCGACGACGAGTACGACTCCCAGGAGCACGAACGCCGCGTTCTCGGTGTCGATGGCCTCCGGCTCTGGCGGTTTGGAGGGTGTGACCGCCCTGGGACTGCTCTCGTCGTCCTCGTCGTCGGTCGCGCGTCGCGTGACGGCGGGTCTGCGCCCGCCTGCTGTCTGCTCCGGCCACCCCTCGCCCTCGACTGCCTGCTCGCCCTCGACTGCCTGCTCGCCCGACCCGCGCTCGATTGCCGGCTCCTCCCCCTGTGGAATCGTCGTCTCACCATCGTTACCGGCTCCCGAACCTGCGTTCATGCCACAGCCTACGAGGTCCGGCCACAAAAGGACAGAGACTCGTGCCGGCACAGAGCCGACAGTCACACCCGGATGTGCTCGGCGATGTCCTCACGGATGATGGTGTCGCAGTAGACACACCGGAGGCCGTCCTCGAGCACCTCGAACCGCGAGTCGACCGGTTCGTCCTCGGTGGTGATGCAGTTCGGGTTGGGACAACCCAGCACGCCGCTGACGTGCCCGGGCGATTCGACGCGTTGCTTGTCGGCAACCTCGTAGCCACGGATGATGTTGATAGTCGCGGCGGGGGCGATGAGCGAGAGCACGTCCAGTTCCGGCTGGCTGAGCTCACGGCCCTCGACCTTGACGACGTCTTTGCGCCCGAGTCGGTCCGAGGGGACGTTGATGCCGACAGAGACCACGTCACCCCCGGTGCCGTCGATGCCCAGGATTGCGAGGACGTTCAGCGCCTGCCCGCCCGTGATGTGGTCGATGACCGTGCCGTTCTCTATCTTGCTGACCCGCATCTCGTGGTCGGGGCCGCTGTCCGGTCCCGTCACTGTTCACCTCCGAGGAGCGCGTCGAGTAGTGCCATCCGCACCGGCACGCCGTTGTGTGCCTGCTCGAAGTAGTGGGCGTAGTCGGTGTCGTCGACGTCGTAGGCAATCTCGTCGACACGGGGGAGCGGGTGCAACACGGCGAGGTCGTCGCTCGCCGCCGCCAGCGTGTTGGCGTCTATCTGGTACTCGCCGGCGACCTCGCGGTACTCGGTCTCGTCGGGGAACCGTTCTTTCTGGATGCGTGTCACGTACAGCACGTCGAGCACGTCGAGCACCTCGTCGAGGTCGGTGTGTTCCCGGACGTCGGTGCCCCGGGCGTGGAGGTCGTAGCGGACCTTGCGGGGCAGGCGGAGGCTCTCGGGGCTGATGAACTGCTGGCGGACGTCGAAGTTCGTCAGCGCGTGTGCGAGCGAGTGGACCGTCCGACCGTACTTCAGGTCACCCATGATACCGATTGTGATGTCGTCGAGTCCGGCGCTCTCGCGGATGGTGAACAGATCCAGCAGTGTCTGTGTGGGGTGCTGTCCGGCCCCGTCCCCGCCGTTTATGAGTGGCACGTCGACGAACTCGCTCGCCATCCCCGCCGAACCCTCGCTGGGATGGCGCAACACGAGCGCGTCTGCGTACCCTTCGATGACGCGGACGGTGTCGGCGAGGCTCTCGCCTTTTTTTACACTGGAGGAGTCGACCGGTCCCATGTCGACGATGTCGCCGCCGAGACGCTTGATAGCCGCACTGAAGCTCATCTTGGTGCGGGTGCTGGGCTCGAAAAACAGGAGACCCAACAGCGCGTCCGGATGGCGGTCGGCGTAGGCCGAGGGGTCGTCCGCAATCGCGCGCGCCCGGTCCAGCACCATCTCGATGTCCGCCCGTGACAGCTGTCTGGCGCTGGTGATGTTGGTGTGTTCCATCTGGTCGTAGGCGGGTCGCCCACGCTATTGAATCTCCCGACACGCGACGCCACCGGGCCACCAGCCCCGTGCGGAGGTTCAAGTGGGATGGTGGGACCACCCGACGTATGCTCGCGGTGACAGGCGGCAAAGGCGGCTGTGGCAAGACCACGACAGCGATTGGACTCGCGCGGACGCTCGCCCGGCGCGGTACGGAGCCGCTGGTGCTGGATGCGGACTGTGACATGCCCGACCTGCACCACCTCGCGGCTATCGAGCGCACCGACGGTGTCGACGCGCTCGCCCGGGGTGCG
Source organism: Halovenus sp. (assembly GCA_028275145.1). GTDB lineage: Archaea > Halobacteriota > Halobacteria > Halobacteriales > Haloarculaceae > Halovenus. The sequence continues at coordinate 12,462 of JAQCNG010000066.1, forward strand.
CCGCTCGCCCGTGTCTGCCAGCATCCGGCCGCGTTCCCCGGGGTCGCTGTCGTCACGGCCGGCCGACCGGGCCGCACGGGGCCGGCCCTCCGGGCGACCCGCGGGTGGGGTGGGCCCGTGCTGGTCGACTGTCCCGCCGGTGTCGGGCCCGACGCCACCCGACCGCTCCGCCACGCCGACGCCGCGCTCGTCGTCTCGACGGACGACCCCCAGTCGCTCGACGACACCCGCCGGACCGTCACCGCCGCCAGACAACTGGACGCTCCGCCCGCCGGAGTGCTCCTGCGGACCACCGCCCGACGCCCGGCGGAGACACCCGGCCGGGTCGCCGGTTGCCCCGTGCTGGCGGCCGCACCCGAGGTTGGTGACCCACTCGACGGACCCCCGCTCTCACAGACCTGGAGCACCGTCGCCGACCACCTGCTCGCCGCCACGTCGGTTCTCTCGACGGCCAGCGCGAGCAACGGCGAGACACCCGACACCGGGAACCGTCGCACGAACGACTCTACCGGTGCCGGCAACCACAAAGACCACCGGTCGACCGGAGACAGGGGCGGCGATACGCCGGTTCCCCCGGGCGGCTCCGGCCGGTGCCGCTCGTCCCAGCGGCCGTGAGAGGAATGTTTTTTGCTCGGCCCCGACTGGCTGTCACATGGGCGCAGCCGCCTTTCTGGTACAGAACACGAGCGTGAGCGTCGAAGACCCGGTCGTGCCCCGACCGGACTTTGTGCCGGACTGGGTGCGTGCGTGGATGGTCGACCTCGCCGGGGCCCTGTTCGTCGTCGTGCTGGCGTGGCTGGTGTCTCGGCTGGCGGTCCGCGTGTTCAGTCGCCCCATCGCCCAGTACTTCTCGCGGCAGAGTCTCAGCCGGGTCGCACTCGGCGGTATCCGAGGGGTCATCTACCTGTTCGCACTGCTGACGGTTCTTCGCATCTACGGGCTGGACCTGAGCAGCATCGCCCTCTCGGTGACGGTCTTCACCGCCGTTCTCGGTGTCGTGCTCGCCCCCATCGTCGGGAGTTTCATCAGCGGCGTCTTTCTGCTCGCCGACCAGCCCTACGAAATCGGTGACATGATAGAGCTTCCCGACCGCGACACGCGTGGCTACGTCGACGACATCACACTCCGGTACACGAAGATATTCACACTCGACAACACGTTTCTGGTGATTCCAAACGGTGAGATGCGCTCGCGGGACGTGGTCAACTACTCGGCGGAGGACAGTCGGGTCCGTCGGACACTCGAGGTGCTGGTCACCTACGAGAGCGACATCGGAAAGGCACGCCAGCGCATGGCCGAGAGCGCCCGTGCCGTGGAGGGGGTGGTCACCGGCGGACCGACCATTCGGGTCGGCGCGGCGCGTTACCCGGCGGGCCCCGAGTGTCTCGTCGGCAGTTTCGCCGATAGCGGTGTGTTGTTGCGGTTGCGCTACTGGGTCAGCGAACCGTACCGACTGGAGACGGTTCAGTCGAAGGTCCAGACCCGCGTCTGGGACGCCTTCGAGGGCGATGCAATCGAGATTGCCTACCCCCACTCCCAGGTGGTGTTCGGCGAGAACAGCGGCGAACTGCAGGTGTCGGCCGGCGAATCCGGGGCCGACCTGTCCGGCAGCGAGGGGCGACCACACGGCCCGACAGACGGCGACAGCACGGGGCCGCCGGCCGACCCGGAGCGGACCGACGGCGGTGACACGACCTGACGCCGGGGAGCGGACCCGACCCCGGGGACCACGTCACCCGCCGCCGCGGTCGTCCATACCCTCCTTGAACCCCTGTGCCGTGCGGCGCAACAGCAGGTAGACAAAGAAGATAAACACCAGGATGAGTACAAGCACAGTCCCGACGATAATGGGGGTCGTCATACCGATTGTTTCGACGGGCAGTCAATTAGAGGTTTCGGCCAGGTGGGTCCAACGTGGCGTCACCGCTCGCTGGAGTCCGAGACCAGCGACGCGGGGACGTCCAGTGCCGACCGGACGAGGCCGCCGGCGCGTCTGGCCGTGCCGGCGACCCCACGCACAACATCTGCGCCCGTGGTCACGGCCGCCCGCGGGCCGTACCGGAGGGTGTGTTTCGTCGGTTCGTCGAGGGCGCTGACCTCGTCGACGTGGAGTTCGTAGTGGTCCAGGTAGGTCCGGACGTGGAACTCGCCGCCGTCGTCGAGCACACGCCGGTAGTCGGCCCACTGGCCCCGCACCGTCCCGACGTGACGCCTGTAGCCCGCCTCGCCCGGGCGCTCGACAGCGCTTTTTGCCACCGTCACCGTCCCCTCCGTGCGAGCGGCGAGTTCGGCCACCCGCCACGGCGAGTGTTTCCTCCCACACGCACACGGACCGTCGAGGTAGTCCGTCTCGCGGCCACACTCCCGACACTCCGCGACGCAGGACCACCCGTGGGCCGTTCCACACTCCTCGCAGGCCCGCTGGAGCAGGTGCAGGGCTGTGTCACACTCCCTGCATGCCCGTCCGCGTGGCTCCTCGGACATGTCCGATAGTACGAATCAGCGGGGCATAACCCTGTTGGCACGCTCGACAGAGACCCCGCTCACACCGCTTTCTGTCCCGTGTGACACCGACCTGTGGGCGTCGCGCCGACGAGCGTGGACGCGTCACCGAACGCCGCTCACGGTTCGAGAGGACGCGATAAAATGTCTGCGACGCTCTGTGTCTTTCAAACTGGCTGTCGTGCGTGGACGCGGATATGTCAGTCTCAGACGGCGCCCTCCGCTTTCGTGCTGACGCCCTCGGGCCCCGTCTCTCGGAACTCGTCGTCGGCCGGAGCTACCGAACACGACTGACCGCAACGCCCTCCCCGAGCGGGAGCAACGAGGTGTCGACGTTCTCCCGGTCGCGCACAAAGGAGACGTACTCCGCGACACCCGCCGAACCCTCTCCGGCGTCGACATCCTCACCGGCCAGCAGCGCGACCACCTCGTCACGGTCGACGACCGTTCCTGCCGTGACGGCGTTGTCCGCGAGGACGATGCTCCCCGGCCGGAGTTTCGGCTCGACTGCCTCGAACGCCTCGCGGTAGCGATGTTTCTCGTTGTCGACGAGCACCACGTCGAAGGGGCCGTCGTAGCGCTCGACGGTATCGAGTGCGTCGCCGTGTTCGAACTGTGCGCGGTCTGTGAGTCCGGCGCGGTCGAAAAACGTCCGGGCGAGGTCGAGCTCGTCGGCGTCGATCTCGGTCAGGACCACCTCGCCGTCTGCGGGCAGTGTGCGGGCGAACCAGTACGCCGAGTAGCCAAAGCCGGAACCGAACTCGAACACCCGACGTGCGTCGACCGCACGCGCGAGCAGCGCGAGCCACCCCCCGACGGCCGGCCCGACGATGGGGAACGACTCCTCGCGTGCGTGGCTCTCCATCTCGTCCAGTATCGCGTCCCCCTCCGGGCCGACGAGCCCCGCCAGGCGCTCGACCTCCGGGGGGACCACCTCGTCTGCTGTCATGCTCTCGCGTAGGCGAGCCACCCCAATGAGCGTGGCGCTCGACCCCGGAGAGGCGCGTGTGGTGCTGGCCGGCCTCACTCCCGGAGGAACGCGACAATCGACTCCGCGTCGGCACCGAGCCCGCCCCCCTGGGCGACGGTCTGACTGCCGCCGCCACCACCGCCGAACTCCGCGGTCACCTCCTCGACGACGCCGCCCGCGTCCACGTCGCCGCTGGTCGCGACTGCGAGATACCCCCCATCCTCGTCGAGCAGTGCGACCACGTCTGCCCCCTCACCGACAACACGCTGTGCCCGGGCGGCCAGTTCGTTCGCGTCGAGTCCCGGGACCGTACCCACCAGCCAGGCACTACCCTCCTTCTGGACGACAGTCTCGCGCAACTCGGCCAGGCGTGTGTCCACGAGTCGCTCCGCGAGCGCGTCGCGCTCGTCGTGGAGCTCCTGATTCTCCGACCGGAGCCGTGAGACGGCCTCGGGCAGCTCCGGAACCCCGGTCTGGAGCGTGGCGGCAGCGGCCGTCGCGTGCCGACGGGTCGCGGCCCGGGCCTCGATGGCCCGGTAACCGACGGCGAACTCGACGCGGGTCAGCCCCTCCCCCGGGTTCGAGCGGTCGAGCAGTGTCACCGGCCCGATTTCGCGGGTGTTCCCCACGTGGGTTCCCCCGCAGGCGGCCACGTCCCAGCCCTCGACTGTCACCACCCGGACGGTATCGCCGGACAGCCCCTCCTCTGTTTTCGTGTTGAACGCGATGTCCGGCCTGTTCAGCGCCGCCTCCTGTGGCACCTGTTCCCAGGTCACCGACCGGGAGTCCCAGACCGCCCGGTTGGTCAGGCGTTCGAGGTCGACCAGTGTCTCGTCGTCGATATCGGTCGGTGTCGTGAAATCCACCCGCACCTTCCCGTCGGCGCTCGGCTCCTCGCTCTCGGGGGCGCTGATGTCGAACCCGCCGTAGCCCAGGTCGTCGAGCAGTTGCCGACCCGCCCCGTAGAGAACGTGACTCGCGGTGTGGGCGCGCATACAGTAGCTCCGGAACGCGGGGTCGACCGACGCCTCGACGGTGTCGCCGGCCGCGAACGCCGGTTCGGTCGCCAGGCGGTGGACCACCTCCCCATCCCGGGATTGAACGTCGAGGACTGTGGCCCCGCCGAGTTGGCCTCTGTCGGCAGGTTGCCCGCCACCCTCCGCGTAGAAGTACGTCTCCTCGAGTGTCACCTCGGTTCCCTCGACCGACGTGACCGACGCCTCGAACGACCGGGTGTACGGCTCTGCTGGCGCGAGCGAGTGCATGACTCGGGTGAGGTCAGCAACCCGCAAAAACCTCACGGCCGGGTGTCCCCGCTCTGTGCGCAGTCGGGGCGGCCGGTGTCGGGCCTCAGCCGGACGGTGCTCAGATTGTCAGCGGCACGAGCAACACCCCCATACAGGTCATCCGGCGGGAGCCAAAACGGCCGGGGACGAGACCGACGAGCGTGCTGACGGCGAAGACTGCGAGCCCCACCGGCCCGGTGAACGCGAAAACCAGCACGCACAGAAAGGCGAGCACCCCCACAGAGAGCGCGACGTTGTCGACGGAACCGACGACCGAGAGATAGCGGTCGCCCAGCACCAGCACGAGCAGGAACCCGGCGACGGCGGCGATAGCGACGCTCCCGAGCAACACGGGCAGATTGAGCGGGACACCGGTGTTCTCGACTGCCACCAGCACGCCCGTCCGTGGACTGCCGAGCGCGACCAGCGCAAACAGCGCAAAGACGGTGTTTGCTGTGTTGACCCCGCTGGTGGCGACGATGAACGGCCGTGGACCGCGGTGTGGCAGGACCACCAGCGCGGCCGCCGCGGCGATGGCACTGGAGATGGCAGGGATGTACCCCACGAC
>JAQCNG010000075.1 GCA_028275145.1 Halovenus sp.
TCACTCCAGCGGAACCACTGTCGGTTCGCCACAGTGTGGACAGTGCTCGTAGTCCTCCTCGACTGCCCGCTCACAGGACAGACAGCCGTAGTCGTCCCCGCCGAGCAGTGTCTCCTTTGTCTCCTGGAACTGCTCGCCTGCCTTCTCGAAGAGGCTCATACCCTCCCAACGCCAGCGAGGTGAATAAGTGTTGTGTCACTAGCATCTACGGCCCCCGAACGGCGACTGTGTAGCCCGCTCCGGCCTCAGGTCTCCGTGCCGACGAGCGGGAACCGTGTCCCGATGCCCTCGCGCTCGGCGCGCTCGTAGACGACGTGGGCGGCGGCGACGTCCTGGATTGCCAGTCCCGTCGAGTCGAAGACGGTCACGCCATCGGCCGCCGTTCGACCCGCTGCGTCCCCGGCCACCACGTCACCGAGTTCGCCGTGGATATCGTCGTCGCCGAGCAGTCCCTCCTCCCACCCGACGTTTATCTCGCCGGAGTGTGTGCACTGCTCGTAGTCGTCGATGACGATCTTCGCATTCCGGAGGACGCCGGGGGCCAGTTCCTGCTTGCCGGCGGCGTCCGCGCCCATCGCGTTGATGTGGGTCCGGTCGCCCACAGTCTCGACGATTGGGTCGCGAACGGGCGTGGTGGTCGAAACCACCGGGCAACTCGCCGCCTCCTCGATGGACCCCTCGCGGACGTCGTACGCCGCGCCGTACTCCTCGCGGAACGCGGCGATGGCCTCGTCGTTCAGGTCGCTGAGGACGACCCGCTCGATGTCGCGCACCTGCGCGATGGCCTCCAGCTGCGTGTGCGACTGGATACCGGCGCCGACGAGGCCGAGCATCGTCGCGTCCTCCGGGGCGAGATGGCGGGTCGCAACCGCCGCCGCTGCGCCCGTGCGCAGACGCGTCAGCACCGTCCCGTCCAGCAGCGCCAGCGGATACGCCGTCTCCGGGTCCGAGTAGACCACCGTCCCCATCACCGTCGGCAGGTCGTGTCGGTCCGGATTCTCGGTGTGGGAGTTGACCCACTTGACCGCTGCCGCCTCCCAGTCGTCCGTCTCGACGTAGGCCGGCATCGACCGGAAGTCGCCGTCGTACTGCGGCAGGTCGATGTAGGACTTTGCCGGCATCTGGACGTCGTCGCGGGCGTATGCCGCGAACGCCCCCTCGATAGCATCGATTATATCCGATAGCTGTGTGCTCTTCCGTACGTCATCCGGACCGAGAAGCAACGACTCCATACGTGTCACTGTCGTCGGCACGCACTTATCAGTTGGTGGGTTGTGGGCGCTCGCTCGACTCCCGGTCCGCCCGGCCTGTCCGTTGTCTGCCCCGTTTCTTGGCGGGCGACTACCTGCCATACTGCTCGAGGATGTCGGACCCGGCCAGGGGGCTCCCGAGCATCCGTTGACCCTGTCGGTTCCACCCGGTGACCGAGAGCGTGAGGAACAGACGACTTTTCAGGAGTGGTCACCCAGACACTGATATGGCACTCGCGACACTCGAACCCAATCCGGTCTGGGCCGAGGGGGCCCACGAGGAGACAATCGAAACCCTCGCCGCGCGCGACGACCTGGTCTACCGGGTCTGGGGCGGGGACTGGTGCACGGACTGCCGGGCACAGTTGCCGGACTTCGGCGCGGCGCTCGAGGCCGCCGAGGTTCCCGACGAACGAATCCACCACCACGAACTCGACCAGCACAAACAGGGTCCCGGTGTCGAGGAGTACGACATCGAGTTCATTCCGACAGTCGTCGTCGAGCAAGACAGCGAGGAGATCGCCCGGTTCGTCGAGACCGAACCGGTTCCGATTGCGGTCTATCTGGCCGAGGAGATACGCGAGACGCTGGCGGACTGACGGACCCGCCCCGGCGCGTGTGCTCGCTCGACCCGGCGGCGTTCAACTGGTCCCGTCGAGGTCGATACCGTACGTGCTGCTCATGTACTCCTCGACGGTGTTTATCTCCGCGCTCACGAGGGTCCGGTCGAAGACGGTCACCTCGGCGAGGCGCCCGTCGAAGTAGTAGTGGGGGTCGTCGTCGAGACGGACCCAGCGACCGAGTTGGACGTCACGGTTGGCGCTCAGGTCCAGGTCGATTGATTCGCGGGCGACCTCCTCGCCGTCGACCCGGATAAACGCCTCCCCTGCGGTCCCGTTGTAGGCGTGCGTGAGCACCAGCCACTCGTTGTCGCTGTTCGAACCGGACTCAAAATCGATGTCGGTCTCACCCCAGTGCTGGCCGCGCCAGTGGCCGGTCGGGTCGGAGTGCTGGCAGCCGTCGAACGAGTAGTCACTGCAGGTCCGCATCGAGAACTCGCGGCCGTCCTGCCCGGGGTCACCGACCGTCCAGACGCCCCCACGGTCGAACTCGTCGACCTTCAGCACCGCCGTGATGACGAACCCGGACTCCTCGTCGACACCCAGCGCGTCGACGTCTCTGTCGATGGTGAGGTGGTCCCCGTCGGTGACGCCGCTGGGGGGCTGGCTGTTGCTGTCGTAGCCGTCCAACTGGCTGTGGTTCGCCTCGAACTCCAGCACGTTCGTCCCGAGGTCGTCGTCGGAGACCACCTTGGGCCTGCTATCGGGGTCCTCCTGTCTGGCGTGGAACGCGTTCGGTCCCTGGTCTGTCCACTCGCTCGCGGTCCCGTTGCTAGCCACGAAGCTGTCCCCCTCCAGCCAGAGCGCACAGTTGTTGTCCCGCAGTTCGTCGAGAAAGGCGGAGAAGTCGCTGCCGTCGACGTCGAACTCGACCTCCTGGAACCCCGGACAGGCGTTCTCGTCGCTCTGGAACGCGGTTTCGTCCAGTCGGTCGGTCACGCCGAACGCGAGATTGGCAACCGTGAGTGCAACGAGCAACACCAGGCCAATCAGCAACACTCCGCCGACAACCGGTGATACCGCCCGACGATTGCCTGTCCAGTCTCTCCAGGTCACGTTGCTGTGATTGCACCCCGGATATGTCAGTGTGGTGGCCAAATTATCAAATTTGATTTCACATCGGTAGACACAGCAAAGGACAGTGTCGGCACGTATCGTCGACTTCGGGCTATCGAAACACGGTCGGCGACTCCGACGGGCACTAGTCGAAGCCACTGATGAGTGTCACAAGCCACTGCGCGGGGTCGCCGCGGGTGCGCACGTCCACGCGTTCGACCCACTTGACCCACTGGAAGCCGCGGCGGCCCGGCGCGACGAGGCGCAGCGGCGCGCCGTGGCCGTGGCTGAGACGCTCCCCGCCGACGTGGGTCGCCAGCAGCGCGTCCCGTGCCTCCTCGATTGGGAGACTCCACCGGTAGCCGGTCACCGAGACGAACCTGACGTGTGTCGCGTCCCCGTCCGGGTCGGTCAGGTCCAGCAACTCCCCCACCTCGATACCCCGCCACTCCTGTTCGGTGTACCAGCCGCTGGTGCAGTCGAGCAGCACCTCCGTCGACGTGTCGGGGTCGATGTCGTCGTACGCCAGTTCGACCGGCGAGTCGACTGCCCCCTGGACCGACAGCCGGTAGGCCGACTGGTCGACCGGGTCGGGGTCGTCGGCGACCCAGGCCGTGGGGGGAAAGCTCCCGTTGCCCGACCCTTTCTTCTCTCTGGACCCCGTGAGTCGGCGATCCTCACCCGGGGTGTTCAGAGCGGTGTTCACCGTCTCCTGCAGACGGTAGGTGACAGCGCCCGCCACGAGCATCACCGAGTACTGCATCGTCGTCCGCCGGCGGTCGAAGTCCACCCGTCTGGGCGCGCGAAAGCGGGTCCGCTGGTGGGCGACCATCAGCACGACCAGGACCAGACCAAAGGCCACGTGGACGGTCAGAAACTGGATGAGCGGCAACTCCGGCACGTAGCCAAACACCCACATGATGCCGGTGCCGATTGTGCCGAAGGCGGCCAGCGCCGTCGCAATCGACAGCGCCGTCGACGCCTGCCACTGGCTGGTCCGGGTCAGCCGATAGCGGACCCGGGAGAGCTTGAACGCGAGCAAAACAATCAGCGTCAGGCCAACGACCCGGTGGAACCAGAACACGGGCACCCAGGCCGGACGCACACCGAGAAAGGAGAACACGCCGGAGGCCGTGGCGAGCATCACCGCGGTGAAGATAGACCAGTCGACCAGCCGCGGCGGTGGCCGGAGCCACCTGATTGCGCGTCTCACCGCGGTCGAACCACCCCGGGCCATACCTATCTTACGACCACAGCATGATTAACGCTTTTCCTGGGCTGTGTGGACACCCGCACGACCCGACAGGAGTAGATTGAGGATGCTGGGGACAAATTCCCGGGTATGCCCGCGGGCACAGCAACGGTCGGCCTGCTCTCACAGGGGGGTGTCGGGTTCCCGCTGGCGGCCGCTGTGGGCGGGACACTGCTCGTGACAGCGCTGGCGCTCGCAGTGCGGGCACTCCGGGCTCCGCGCTCGCCGCTCGTCGCTGCTGGCTGTCTCTTCGGGGCCGTCGGCGTGCTCGCACAGCTCGCGCTGGTGGCCGACGACCCGGCGAGTCAGAGGGCGTATCTGGCCGGCCTGCTCGGTGGGTCGTGCTGGTACGGTGTCGCCGTCCGGTTGCTCACGGCACGGCTGACCGGCGCGGGTCGGCAGTGGCTCGCCGTTGGTTCGTTGCTCTGGGTCGGCGGCACGGTGAGTATCACGGCAACCGCCGCGCCCGCCACCTGGCCGCTCGTCTGGGCTCTCCTGCTCGGACTGGGGCTGGCGCTCCTCGCACTCGGGTTGCTCTGGCGGCCCGGGGACGGCCACACCTGGGCCGGGGTCGGGGTGCTGAGCGGCGTGCTCGTGGTGCCGGCCCCCCTCGGTCTGTTCGTCGGCAGAGAGGAACTGTTCGTGGTGTATCTCCTCGTGTTCGCGGTGTCGGCTGTCTGCTGGTCGCTCGTTCGACTCGCGCTCGATTAAACGACCTCCACGAGTCGCGTCTCGTAGCGCCCGACCCGGACCCGGTGCCAGCCCTGGAGCAGTTCGTCAACCTCGGGGTCGCCCGTGTCGACGCGCAACACGCCCAGACCGTCGAGTTTGCGCCGCGAGGCGACGATTTCGACCTCGGACTCGCGGATGACCGCGGGGGAGATCTGGTCGTTACCACGACCGAAAACAAAGCCCTGCCCGCCGATTGGCGTGACCACGACCACGTTCTCCGTGCCGAGTGCCGCGAGGATGTCGTCCTCGGTGGCGTCGCGCGCGAGCACATCGCCGTCCCGGTAGACGTCGACACCCAGCCCAGTTCCGTCGATGCCGACCGTCTCTTTCACGCTGCTGAGTGTGCTGCCCGGGCCGAGCACGTAGGTGACACCCGGCCGGACGCTCTCGGCGACCCACTCGGCGACACCGTCGACGGTGCCCGCGTGGGTCTGCTTGCTCGACTGGCGCTGCTCCGCGACGGGGACTGTCGCCAGCGCGCGCAACTGTGTGTCCACCTCCCCCTCGCGGTACCGGTCCTCGTCGATGTCGCTGACCTCGGCGCGCTCTGTCCGCTCGTGGGCGAGTGCGACGTGTGCGGCCGCCTCCGGTGACACCGCGAACACCTCGGAGTACACCTTCACGCCCGCGGGCACGCCCAGGAGAGGCGTCTCACTGTCTGTCCCCTCGAGGGTCTCGGCGACGTCGACCGCCGTTCCGTCACCGCCGACGAACAGAACCAGTTCGACCTCCCGGTCGAGAACTGCCCGGACCGCCTCGCGGGTGTCCGCCGCGCTGGTCTCCTCCCTGTCCGGGTGGCCGACGACGGTCGGGTCGAACCCGGCATCGCGGGCGACCCGCTCGCCCATCTGTCCACCGTAGGTGTAGAGGTCGACGCCGTCGCCGGTATCGCGCAGCTCGAGGAGTGTCTCGTGGGCCCGGTCGGGGGCGCGCATCTCCGCGCCGAGTTCCCGCGCCCGCTCGACCTTGCCGTCGGTCCCCTTCAGACCGACCCGTCCTCCCATCCCGGCTATCGGGTTGACGACGAAGCCGACTCGCATTACCCCGCTGTAGGGCAGAACCGCCTAAAAGCGCCCCGGAACTGCGCTGCGGTCGAACCGGAACGCCTTACTGTTCTGGCGCGGAATCGCCAGCTATGGTACCGCTCTCCTCCGACGCGACGCAGGTGGGTCTCGGGAGCACCGCTGTCGAGATCGCGGCCGCAGTGGTGCTGTTCGGTGGTCTGGTCCTGACTGCGCTGTGGCTCCGGACGCTGTACGCCTGAACCCTACCGGGGTCCAGCCCCGAGACACCCGGCCTGCCCGGTCTGCCCGGCCTGCCCGGCCTGCCGGCCCGTGGTGACTCTCCGCCCGTTCACATCCACTCCGGGGCTGTTACTTATCACCGAGAACGGCCTACAGCCGTGTGTGTCCGGGGCCTCGTATCTGCGATACTTCCCGTACGACGAACCCTACAGCCACCAGCGCGAGGCGATGCACCGCATCGGCGAGTCCATCGAGGCGGGGTCGGATATCCTCTTCGAGGGGGCAACAGGCACCGGCAAGACGCTCGCGGCGCTCGCACCGGCGCTGGAACACGCCCGCGAGACTGGCAAGACGGTGGTCATCACCACGAACGTCCACCAGCAGATGCGCCAGTTCCGCCGTGAGGCGAGCGCCATCGCCGACAGCGAGGACCTCCGCGCGGTCGTCTTCCGCGGGAAATCCTCGATGTGTCACATCGACGTCGGCTACCAGGAGTGCCAGGCCCTGCGCGAGACCACCCGTGACCTCGTCGAGACCGAACAGGAGGTGGCGGAACTCGAACGCGAGGAGGCGGCACTGCTCGACCAGAGCCAGGGCGGTGACCTCGAGGCGACGAGCGCCCGCGCCGCCGTGATGGACGACCTGGCCGACCGCGAGGAGGAACTGGCCGACCTCGAGGAGCGTGCGACCTGCCAGCACTACTACCGGAATCTCACCGCCGACACGACCGACTTCTTCGACTGGCTGTACGCGGACGTCCGGACCCCCGAGGAGATCTACGGGTACGCCGACCAGCAGGGGCTCTGTGGGTACGAACTGCTGAAAGAGGGTGTCGAGGGTGTCGACCTGGTGGTGTGCAACTACCACCACCTGCTGGACTCGGCGATTCGCGAGCAGTTCTTCCGGTGGCTCGGACGCGACCCCGAGGATGTCCTCGCCGTGTTCGACGAGGCACACAACATCGAGTCGGCAGCACGCGACCACGCACAGCGGACACTCACCGAGAGGACTCTCGCGCGTGCACTCGACGAACTACAGGGTGTGGACGACACACGCGCCGCGGACGCCCTGAACGTTCTCGACACGTTCCACGGGGCGCTGTGTGAAACCTACGAGGCGGCGCTCGGTCCCGGCGAGCGGGATGCGGTCGACGAGCACTGGGACGACCTCACAATCGACAGCGAGGACCGCCGCGACGCGCTGACACTCGCTTTTCTCCGGGCCTACACCGGTCCGGGCTACGAGACGGAACTCGACCAGGCGGTCGAACTGGGCCGTGAACTGGACAGTCGCTACGAGCGCGCCTACAAGAACGGCGAGACCAGCACCCGCAAGGAGTGTCCGACGCTGAGCGCCGCCGCGTTCGTCTCGGACTGGCTGGCCGAGAGCGCCGACAGCGGCACCTACCCGGTCCTGAGTGTCCGCCGGCGCGAGGACACCGGGGACGACCAGGGCGGAGACGACACCGGGGTGGCGTCCGGTGGAGTCGTCGACGACTCCGACCGCCACCCCGACGCGGGTGACGTCTACGGGCGGGCGGAACTGTACACCTGCATCCCGTCGCGGGTGACCCGGTCGCTGTTCGAGGACCTGCACGCGAGCGTGCTGATGAGCGCGACGCTGCGGCCCTTCGAGGTGACCGAGAACGTGCTCGGACTCTCCGAACCGGAGACGCTCACCTACGGGCCACAGTTCCCGGAGAGTCGCCGGCGCACCTACGCGGTGGACGGACCCGCACTGTTTGCCAGCAAGCGCGACGACCCCGGGGTCCAGCGGACCATCACCGAGACGCTGGAGGAGACCATCCGGGTCACACCGGGGAACACGCTCGTGTTCTTTCCGAGTTACAGCGAGGCGACCCGCTACTCCGAGCGCGTCTCCGCCGGAACCGGCTATCTCGACGAGGCGGGCACCTCGGCAAAAGAGTTGCGCGAGCAGTTCACCGACGGTGACGACGGCGTCCTGTTCACGTCACTGTGGGGGACACTCGGTGAGGGGGTCAGCTACGACGGCGACGACGCCCGGACGGTGGTCGTGGTGGGCGTTCCCTACCCGCACCTCGACGACCGGATGGCCGCCGTGGAGGACGCGTACGAGGCCGCATTCGGCGACGAAACCGCGAACCCAGGCCGCGGTGAGAGCAGCGCCGGGTGGCGGTACGCGGTCGAGATTCCGACGGTCCGGAAGACCCGTCAGGCGCTCGGCCGGGTGGTGCGTTCGCCGGACGACTTCGGCGCGCGAATCCTGCTGGACGCCCGCTACACCGAGCGCGCCGGGATGGAGATGCCCGAGTACGCCGTCCGCGGTGCCTTCCCACCCGAGGAGCGCGCCGAGATGGTCGATATCGACCCCGAGAAACTCCGCTTTGGCCTGCTGAACTTCTACCAGGAACTCG
>JAQCNG010000082.1 GCA_028275145.1 Halovenus sp.
GGACCGCCTCGGTCGTTGTCGACGGCGAGTCTGTCGGCGTGGTCGGCGAACTCCACCCGGCGGTGCTCGTCGGGCACGACCTCGAACTCCCCGTGGTGGCCTTCGAACTCCGGCTCGACGCACTTCAATAGCCACAGTATCGGGGGACAACTGTCCTCCGGGTGGGACCCATGCAGGTAGATGCCGGGTGTTTGTCTGTGTGACCCGGCGACCTGGGGACTCGCACCGGGCTGTCTGGCCCCTCACCTTCGACGGCCCGGTCACTGTGTCACGCCACCGCCCCACCGTTTTTTTGGTGTTGATGCCGACCGCCAGACACCCCGTGTCACTCCGCGGACGATGTCGAGGATGGACCCGCTCGTTTCGCGACAGTCTCGAGCAGGCCGGCGAGGTGGTCGCTGGCCGCGTCGTGCAGGCGCTCGCCGAGTTCGGCCGACCCCTGCCCGGGGTCGCCAACAACGCCGCTCTCGGTGAACTCGGCGCTGTCGTAGGCGAGATTGACGCCTGCCTGCCACTCGCCCCACCCCTCGGCCGCCCCGTCCGCGGCCGCCTCGAGGCTGTCCTCGTCGACGAGGTCGGCGCGGAGATGCAACACGAGGCTCGTCTCGACCGGGCCGCCGTGGCCCATCTCCCCCTCGAACCCGACCGCCTCGGGGTCGACCGCGTCGAACCAGGTGAACTGGACAGCATATGCCGTGCCGTCACGACTGAGTCGGGCACAGGCCTCCCGGAGCGGTCCCACGTTGCCGCCGTGGCCGTTGACCACGACCACCCGGTCCCACCCGTTGTCTGCGAGACTCTCGACGGTCTCGCGGACGTACGAGCGGAAGGTGTCCGGGGACACCCAGAGTGTGCCGGCAAACTGGCGGTGCTCCTCGGCGACGCCGACCGGTATCGTCGGCGCGACCACAACCTCGTGGTCGGCCCGGTCAGCGCCCTCGGCGGCAACCGCCGCCGCGGTGAGCGCGTCGGTCCCCAGCGGTGCGTGGGGGCCGTGTTGCTCGGTGCTCCCGACCGGCAACACCGCGAGGTCTGTCTCCAGCGCGTCGGCCTCTGTCCAGGTCGCCTCCGTGAGATGCATACCCGAATCTCGGTCCCGGCGGGTATAAATAGGCGCGATAGGCGTTCGGCGGGGGTCCGGAGAGTCCGCGGTCGGTGCGGTGTCGGGTCGCTCAGAAGTAGTCGACAGCGTCGGGCAGTTCGAGTTTCATCCCCTTTCGCTCGCGAATCTGCATGACAGTCTCGCGCTGGAGATTGTCGGCCATTACCTGGAAGCCGGCGTTCTCGGTGTTCCAGCTCGCACGACCCTCGGTGGCCGAGCGGATATCCGAGGAGAAGCCGATCATCTCCTCGACGGGCGCGACACCCTCGACCACCTGCTGGCCGGCCTCCTGGTACATGTCGTCGATGCGGCCACGTCGGCCCTGAATCTCGCCGCTGGCGGGGCCCATGTGCTCTGGGGGAACGTCGATACGGACCTCCTGAATCGGTTCGAGCAGGCGGACCTCCGCGTCGATGAGAGCGTTGTGCAGCGAGCGCCGCACCGCGGGGATGACCTGTGCCGGGCCACGGTGGATGGCGTCCTCGTGCAGGCGGGCGTCGAGCAGGCGCACGAGCGCACCCTCCACTGGCTCGTTCGCCAGCGGCCCCTTCTCGAGGGCCTCCTCGAACCCTTCCAGCACGAGCTCCATCGTCTCGTTGAGGTGCTGGATACCCTTTGTGTCGTCGATGACGATGTTCGGGCCGTGGATGTGCTCGACCTCCTGTGAGGTTTCCTTTTCGAGGCCAGCATCCTGCAGGGCCTCACGGCGCTCCAGCTCCGGCATGTCCATCGTCGCCTCACCCTTTTTCAGCGCCTCGACAACCTCCTCGTCGAGGGTCTCGACGGTCATGTAGAAGCGGTTGTGCCGGTTTGGCGAGATACCCTCTACCTCGCGGCTCGACCCCTGTGGGGCCTCCCGGAAGACGACGATGGGCTCGCCGGTGCGAACCGGAATCCCCTGGTCGCGCTCGATGCGCTGGGAGACCACCTCGAGGTGGAGCTCGCCCTGCCCCGACATGAGGTGCTCGCCGGTGTCCTCGTTGATCTCGATATCGATCGTGGGGTCCTCCTTTGCGACCTGCTGGAGCGTCTCGATGAGCTTCGGCAGGTCGTCCATGTTCTGTGCCTCCACGGACTTCGTGATGACAGGCTCGGAGATGTGCTCGATGGACTCGAAGGGGGTCATCTCGACGCTGGAGACCGTCGACCCGGCGATGGCGTCGTCCAGCCCGGTGACGGCGGCGACGTTGCCCGCCGGCACCTCGTCGACCTCCTCGCGCTCGCCACCCATGAAGATACCGACACTCTGGAGGCGGTTCTTGCCGACCGTTCCGGAGACGTACAGCTCCTGGCCCTTTTCCAGTGTGCCCGAAAAGACACGTCCGGTCGCGACCTCGCCGGCGTGGGGGTCCATCGAGATGTCCGTGACCATGAACACCACCTCCCCCTCGGGGTCGACGTACTGCATGGTCCCCGCGACGTCGGAGTCGGAGTCACCGCGCCAGATGCGCGGGATACGCCGGGGCTGGGCGTCGACCGGGTTGGGGAAGTGCTCACAGACCATGTCGAGCACGACGTTCGAAAGCGGCGACCGCTCGGCGAGTTCCTCCCGCTTGTCCGCCCGCTCGAGTTCGATGATGTCGGCAAAGTCGATGCCGGTTCGCTGCATCGACGGGAACGAAACTCCCCACTTGTACAGTGCCGAGCCGAACCCGACAGTTCCGTCCGGGACCGAGACAGTCCAGTCCTCCGTGACCTCGTCCATCTCCTCGGTCATCCCGCGGATGAGGTCGTTCACGTCGCGGATGACCTTGGTCATGCGCTGTTGCATCTCCTCGGGGCCCTCCTGCAGTTCGGAGATGAGTCGGTCGACCTTGTTGATAAACAGTGTCGGCTTGACCCCCTCGCGGAGTGCCTGGCGGAGCACCGTCTCGGTCTGTGGCATCGCGCCCTCGACAGCGTCGACGACCACCAGCGCGCCGTCAACGGCACGCATCGCCCGGGTCACGTCGCCACCGAAGTCAACGTGGCCCGGCGTGTCGATGAGGTTGATGAGGTGGTTCGTCTCCTCGTACTCGTGGGTCATCGAGACGTTTGCCGCGTCGATTGTGATGCCACGCTCCTGTTCGTCCTCCTCCGTGTCCATCGCCAACTGCTCGCCGGCCGTCTCGTT
>JAQCNG010000095.1 GCA_028275145.1 Halovenus sp.
ACCGAGACTGTCGACTGGGGCCGAGAGGTGCTCGACGACCGACCGCGCCACGTGTTCCTGGCCTGACCCGGCCCCCGTGGCGTCTGGTGGTCTCACCCCCCTGTGTGCCGACCGGCACGACCTCACATATGTTCTGCCAGGTCTTTCAGCGCCGACGGCACAAGCACGAACCCGACCGCTGCCGCCACGTACATCACCGCCCGGTCGACCCAGAACAGATGCTCGAGGTGGAAGTACGTTATAAACACCAGCGTCGTGGCCTGCAGAGAGCCAAGTCCCCACCGGATGTCGGCCCGCTCGAGTAGCGTTGTCTGTTCTCCGGGTCTCTCGAAATCGTCCATACAGGGAACTCGTGCAGGGAGATTAAATTGGCTGTGGTCTCTCACGTCGAGAGAGCACTCGCGTGGCGGACCCGGGTTACACGCGTGACCCCGGATTGGGGCGCGTTGTCACGCGAGTCCAGACGCTCCAGGTCGGGCATCACACACCCGAGCTCCGGACGACAGCCCGGCGTCCGCACAGTATCGCTTAAAAACACCCACAGTACAGCGGTAAACTGGTTAGGTGGTCACCCCACTTACCCCCCGCCGCATGAGTCTCACCGAGTTGACTCACTGGTTGCCGACGACGAACCGGCGTGTGGCTCACCCGGCCCTGACGCTCTCGCGACGAGGGCTCGTGGCGATTGTCGTCGCCGCGGGGGTGCTCGCGGGTGCCAACGTACAGCTCTCGGTATCGACGCAGGCGGCCATCTACCTGTTCGGGATGGTGGCGTTGAACCTCCCACACGGCGGGTACGAACACTTCACAAACCTCAGACGGCGGGCCGGCCAGTTCCGGTTCCGGTACGTCGGTGCCTACCTCGTGATGGTGGCGGCGTTTCTGGGACTGTTCCTCGTGGCCCCGCTGGCCGGGCTGGCAGTTGCCGTTGCCATCGCCTGCCTGAAGGGTGGACTCGGTGGTCTCCACGTTCTCGATGTCACATCGGGAACAGACCACCTGGCGAGTCGATGGCAGCGCTGGCTCGCTGTCGCCGTCCGGGGTGGGGTCGTGATGCTCGTCCCCCTGGCGCTCCAGCCCGGGACCTTCTCGGCATACTCGACGTACATGGTGTCGATGTTCGACCCCGCTGCCATCGGACCGTTCTACGAACAGTTCGGCACGAAACGGCTGCTGGCGGGTGGCGGCTGGCTGTCACTCGCCGGTGTCCACGTCGGCGCGGGCTACCTGCGTGGCGGCGGCCGCTCCTGGCAGGTCGACGCCGGCGAGACCGCTCTCCTGGGACTCTACTTCGCTGTCGTTCCGGTGGTCGTCGCGGTCGGTCTTTACTTTCCGCTGTGGTACAGCGCTCGACAGGTCGCCCGCCACGAACAGGTCGACCGTGACAGCGACCCCGGCCGTGACCTGCTGGACGGTGACTCCACGACCGAGGTGGCGCTCCGCGCGTGGGCGATGCTGGTCGCCGGCGCAATCGCGACCGGGACTGTCGTCGCGGCGATCTGGTTGCTGGCCCCCAATCCGCTCGGAACCGCGCCGTTGTTGCCCGGGTTAGTCGCGTTCTGGAGTATCAGTATCTCACTCATCGCGCTTCCACACGTCGCAATCGGCTCGCTCGCCGACCGTCAGGGAGGGATCTGGTATGTTCCCTGACCCCGAACACCGGGACCGTCGACGGTTCCTCTCGAACCGCCAGACGCCGCTCCCGGACGAGCGCTCGGCCGCCCGACACACCGCCAGTGCCATCGGCGACAGAATCAGGTCCCGGCTCCGCCTCTCGGATTCCGGGAGCACTCCGACCCAACAGGGGGGTCAGAGCCCGACCCAGCGAGACTCGCTCTGGACCCACGACAGTCTCCCTTCCGACCTGTCTGTCACCGTTGTCGGCGGAGGGTTCGGTGGGCTCGCTGCGGCCGCCCACCTCGCCGGTGCCGGTGCCGATGTCCAACTGCTCGAGCGCCACGACAGTCTCGGCGGACGCGCAGGTGTGCTCGAGCGCGAGGGGTTTTCCTTCGAAACGGGCCCCTCCTGGTATCTCATGCACGACATCTTCGAGCGCTTCTTTGCACAGTTCGGCCGCGAACCCGCCGACTACTACGGTCTGGAACAGCTCGACCCGCAGTACCGGGTGTTCTGGAAGGACGGCGACAGTGTCACCGTCGCCCCCGACCGCGCGAACATCCACGAGATCTTCGAGCGCTACGAGGACGGGGCTGGCGAGGCGCTCACGGCGTATCTCGATGCCGCAGAGCGCAACTACGACCTCGCGATGAACCGGGTCATCTACCCCGGACGGACCCGGTTCCGGGACTACCTCGACACGGACATGCTTCCGCTCGTCCCGCGGTGGCGACTGTTCACCACCATGGACGACTACGTCTCCCGGTACGTCGAACACCCGAAACTCCGACAGTTGCTCGAGTACACGCTCGTGTTCCTCGGGAGTGCGCCACACAACACACCGGCGCTCTACAGCATCATGAGCCACGTCGACCTCAACGGGAACGTTTTCTACCCGGACGGTGGCATCACCGGAGTGGTCGACGCTGTCGCCACCCTCGCCCGCGAGCAGGGTGTGGCAATCGAGACGGGCCAGGAGGTCCGCGATATCGCCGGACGTGCCGGTTCGTTCGAGGTGACGACCGGCACCGGAACCCGCCACACGGACCTCGTCGTCAGCAACGCGAACCCCGCGTACGCCGAGCGCGAACTGCTCGACCCGGCGGCCAGGGACCACGACCCCGATTACTGGGACGACCAGACGTACGCCCCCGGCGCGTTCATGCTGTATCTCGGTGTCGAGGGCGACGTCGACCCGCTCGAACACCACACGCTCGTGTTTCCGACCGACTGGGACCCCCACTTCGAGCACATCTTCGACGACCCCGCCTGGCCCGACGACCCGGCGTACTACATCTCTGTCCCCTCGATGACCGACGACAGTGTGGCTCCCGACGGGCACCACACCGTTGTTCTCCTGCTCCCCATCGCCCCGGGACTCCCCGACGGCCCGGAGATCCGGGCGGAGTACCGGGACCGCCTCCTCGAGAGTATGGCCGAGGATACCGGGGTGGACCTCCGCGGTCGGATTGTCGTCGAGGAGGACGCCTGTATCAGCGAGTTCGCCGAGCGCTACGACGACCCCGACGGAACGGCGCTGGGTCTCGCGCACACACTGTTCCAGACCGGCCCCTTCCGCCCCTCGGTTCGTGCGGGTCTGGACGGTCTGTACTACGCCGGCGCGTACACCAGCCCCGGTATCGGGATGCCGATGTGTCTCCTCAGCGGCGAGTACGTCACCCGCGCTGTTCTCGACGACTACCCCTCTGTGCTCGACTGACCCCGCCTGTCTCGGCGGCCACACATCTCCCGTGGTCTGTGTGCTCCACACCCTCTGCTGTTCTCACCTGTGTTCCTCGCCGGACGGGAGCCAGCGTACGCTGGGCGAAGCGAACCGTTTCACCGCGAGCAGAGGGCTCGCGGCCTCTTTTCGCAACCTTCGCGAGAGGTCCGCGGGCGCAGCGAGCGCACCCGAGGCCGACAGAGGTGGTAGTAGGACTGTCAAGCACTCGCCACGCTCGTGCTCCCATTTTCGCTCCGCGAAAAGTGGGACCGCCGAGATTCGAACTCAGGTCCGACGCACCCCATGCGCCGAGGATACCGCTACCCCACGGTCCCGCATACGTTTGGACGCCACTATCGGCATTAATCCCTTCGATTCGCTGTGCCACCGGAGGCAGGACCCGGACCAGCGGTCGGGTCACCGACTGCCAGGTGGGGTGACCACGTAGGGCAGGCTCCGACCGCCGAGGCGTCTGGCGCAGAAGCGAACGATTTTTGCGCGTCTCGCCGCGATGTACGCCTGATGACGACCGACGAGTCCGAACCAGACGAGACCAGCGCCGACGAGCAGGCCCGCACGGACGGCGGTGCGGCGGGTGCCGACGACGTG
>JAQCNG010000108.1 GCA_028275145.1 Halovenus sp.
GGGGGGGCACGGCTGCTTTTCACCAAGCGGGCCGAACACCTCCCGAACCACCCCGGGCAGATGAGTTTCCCCGGCGGGCGGCGCGAACCCGAGGACGAGACACTCCGGGAGACGGCGCTGCGCGAGGGGCGCGAGGAGGTCGGACTGGATGCCGAGAGGGTGCAGTTCGCCGGCCGCCTCGACGACATCCGGACGGTGACGAACTTCTCGGTGCGCCCGTTCGTCGCGCGGGTGCCCGACCGCAGGTACGACCCCTGCTCGCCGGAGGTGGCGGAGACTGCCCCGCTGTCGCTCGCGGCGCTCACGGACCGCGAGAACTACGACAGCGAGCGGCGCGACCACCCCCACCACGGCGAGATTCGCCTGCACTACTTCCGGGTCGAGGGCTACACCGTCTGGGGAGCGACCGCCCGGATGCTCGCGCAGTTTCTCGAACTGGCGACCGACTGGTCGGTTCCGTCGGAGGTCGACCGGGTCGTCGACCCCGACGCCGAGTTCCCGGTGTGACGACACTCCTCGGGCTATCAAACCAGACAAAAGCGACAGCGGTTTGTCCGCATCGACCGGATGTGCGCACATGAGCGAACTCGCGGCTGCGACGCTCTCGGAGGTGGGTATCGACGCGGCGGCACTCAAGCCCAGCGAGGTCGACCTGGGGCGGGCACCGGCGCTGGACGTCGACATGGTGACAGTCGATTACGAGGGTCGCGAGCACGCGCCAGCGCCCGACCTGCTGGCGGACCTGGCGGAGGCGTTCGAGGTGCGTGCGACGGTGCCGGTGCGGGCCGACGGGTTCGACCCGCTCGGCGACGAGACGGTTCGTGCCCGTCTCCCGGAAGCAGTGGGAGAGGTGCTCGTCGCCGGCAACGCGGCCTACCTGGACGGGAGCGAGCGCCGGCGGGCGGTCGCACCGCGACTCGACGCCGCCAGCGCCGGCCTCGCGGACCCGTGGGTCGGCACCGAGGGTATCGAGCGACTCGCGCTCGCGGTGGGTGGCACCCAGTTCGACCTGCTCTCGCGGTCGACCGCACGGGAGGTCGACGCGCTCCGGACCGCCGGACTGGACCTGCCCCTCGCGGTGTACGCCCCGACTGTGCTGACTGACGACGAGGACGCGGTGCTCGACGCGGTCGGAGCGTACGCCGCCCGTCGCAGTCGTGTTCGTCGGGCACTTCCCGACGACGCGCCGCGGGACAGCACCGTCGAGGGCGACGCCCGCGAGACACTGCTCGATGCCTGCCGGGAGTACGCCCTCGCCGGTGCCCCCGAAACGGTCGCCGACCGGGTCGGGGAACTCCGTGCGGCCGGCGTCGACCACGTGGTCGGCTACCCCGCGCGTGGACTCGACGCCGTGCTCCCGCAGTGAGCCCGTTTCTCGTCCGCGAGAGCCTTGCCAACCCCTTTCCCCACCCGTGGTACGCCGCGTTCAACCACCGGCACCCGCCCATCCCCGAGCGCACGCGGTGCGTCGACACCGACACCGAATCGAGCGTGACCCGGCCCGGAGGCGGCGGGCGCACAGGCCGGACGGTCAACCGGAGGTGTGGAGCGCGGGGAGTGTCGACTCGGGCACACCCGGCAGGGGACCGAGCAGTCGCGAGACAGCGGGTGGTGAGATGATGAACACCAGAACGAGCATCCAGAAGACGATGGTCGTGATAGCGAGCGCCACCAGAAGAAGCGCCGTGACCGGCTTCCAGCCCCGTATCCGGTAGGCACAGTAGCCCGCGACTGGGAGCGTCAGCAGCGGCACGAAGAAGCCGAGACTAGCCGTGAGCATCCCGACGTACTCGTAGACGGCGAGGCGGTCCTCCTGCTCGCTGTAGTCGTTCCGCTCCTCCGCCTCGGCCGGGGCAGCCTCGGCCACGTCCTCGCTCATTACTCCTCTGTTGTCGCTTTCATGGTTAAGCGACGCGATTCGGCCGGCGCGGGACAGCGACCAGTCGCGGCACTTTTTGCCCGGCCTCGCAAACGCCGGACATGGACCAGATACAGCTCTCGAACGCCACGTTCGAGGGTGACAACAACGTCTACCTGTTCGACGGGGCCGAGACGGTGCTCGTCGACACGGGCGACTGGCTGCCCGCGACCCGGGAGCAACTGTCGACGGCACTCGGGGACCGCGGGCTCGGGTTCGAGGATATCGACCGCATCTTTCTGACACACTGGCACGGCGACCATATCGGGCTGGCAGGTGTCATCCAGGAGGCGGGCGGAGCCACCGTCCACGTTCACGAGGCCGACGCACCGCTGGTGGCCGGCGACGCCGGAGCCTGGGAGCGGATGGGCGAGACACACGAGCGGCTGTTCGAGCACTGGCGGATGCCCGAGGCCGGTCGCGAGACGCTCCGGGCGCTCTTCGAGAGCTCGCCGAGCCGCGAGAACGCCCCCGACGTGACAGCCTTCCAGGGCGGCGACACGTTCAGCGTCAACGGCAGGCGTCTCGAGGCAGTCCACGCGCCGGGCCACGCCGCCGGGCTCTGTCTGTACGAGATTGGCGGCGAGGCGCTCACCGGCGACGCCCTGCTCCCGAAGTACACGCCGAACGTCGGCGGGGCCGACGTCCGCGTCGAGCGACCCCTCGAACAGTACCTCGACACGCTCGAACGAATCGCCAGCCGGAACTACGACCGGGCGTGGCCCGGCCACCGCGGCGTCATCGACGAGCCGACCGCACGGGCCGAGGCCATAGCCGCCCACCACCGGGAGCGCGCCTGGCGCGTGCTCGACGCGCTCCGCCGACTCGGTCCGACCGACGTCTGGACGGTCAGCGCCGACCTGTTCGGTGACCTCGACAGCATCCACATCCTCCACGGTCCCGGCGAAGCATACGCCCACCTCCAGGAGCTCCGGCGGGCCGACGAGGTCCGCCGTGAGGACGACGAGTACCGGCTCGCCGACGGTGTCGCGGGCCGACTCGACGAACACGCCGACGGGGACACCGGCGAGTGGCCGCTCCGGTGAGACGGCCGCCTGGCTGGCTGTCGACGGTCCACAGCGCACACCACCGGGGCAGGTGCGTGACTACTCGACCGGGTTCCGTCGCAGTTCCTCGATGTGGTCGTACAGCGCGTTGAGTTCGGTCTCGAGTTTCTCGTGACGGTCGATGAGCTCGCTCAGTTCGTCGGTGTTGACGGAGTGGTCCTCGGCCAGCGTCGCCGCGAGGGCGTCGTTGGCGGCCTGGACGAAGTAGGCCGCAGACTGGAGCGTCTCCTGTGTGGTTCCGCGGTACTCGTGGAGTTCGACGTTCCCCGAGGAGACGGTGTAGCCGACCAGCGGGGCGTCCTGCTGGGTGCTGTACGCGGTTCTGACGTCGATGCTCGTGATTGGGTTCTGTCGTTCCTTTGTGGCCTCGAGTCGAACGAGTTTGAACGTCTCTGCGAGTGACGGGTACGCGTCGCGTATCTCACCGAACTCCGCGGCCACGTCGGGCCCGAGGTTCGACTCCACCTCGGCAAAGAACCCCTCCGTGTCGTTCAGCGCGAGCGAGAGTCCCAGAAACACCTTCTGCTCGGTTTCGGCGAACGTGCGGACCCGCTCGCGAACCGCCTCGTGGTTCCCCTCCAACCGCTCCCGTTCGAGGTCGTCGAGCAGCGCCCGGCCCCCCTTCTCGTACGCCTGGTAGGCTCTGGCCAGCTCTGTCGGCGTGACCTGCTTCGTGTTCTCCATATCTCTCCGTTCGAGCGGTGCCGACTTACTGCTTCCCATCGCCAGCGGGCTGGCAGAGAACCGGTCGACCGGCGGGAGACAGCGGCTCAACTCTCTTTGTCTGTTGTGAACCGTCGGGGTCGACTTCCGGCGAGAACAGTACCGCGGTCACTCCGACTGCATCTCCCTGAACTGGTCGAGAAGCTGTTCGGTGGAGGCGTCGCTCTCGTAGTTTAGGTCCCCCCGGTACTCCGTTCGCTCGTCGTCGAAGCTCGCGTCGACGCTGCTCGTCTTCCGCTCGCGGCGTTCGTGTTCCTCCTCATCGTAGGCGCCCATAGACATTGTTTGACACACTCATGGTTACAGACTGCAAGTAATGAATGTGACGGTCACTCACGGCAAACAACAGCACCACAGACGGGCGCAGGCCCCCTGCCTGGGGCACACAGCCGGGAGAGTCGAGATGCCACCGGCTGAACACATGCGCGAAACGGGTGGCACGCACACGCCGTGTGACGCGGATGTCGACGCTACGGTGCGGGTGTCGACACCGCGATGTGGGTGTCGACGCTACAGTGTGGGTGTCGACACCGCGATGCGGGCGGTTCGAGCGTCGGTTGTCGCACAGTCGTGGCGGACCGGACGGTGTGCGCTGTTGCCCGGTGTCGGAGTTGTCGAAGGTTCGATTCGGAAAACGAGCGTCGAGCGGAGGGCAGATGAGCAGCCCGCGTTCACATGCCCGGGGCGTCCTCCTCGGCCTCGAGGAGTTCGTGATAGCGGTTGCGGATGGTTACCTCGGAGATGTTGGCAACCTCGCTGACCTCGCTCTGGGTGACCTTCTCGTTGGTCAGAAGCGAGGCAGCGTACACCGCCGCCGCGGCGAGTC
>JAQCNG010000110.1 GCA_028275145.1 Halovenus sp.
CTCACGGTGGTCGAGGCGTCCGAGTCGTCGTCGCTGTCCCGGGTGCGCTCGACGTTTTTCGCGCGGCGACGGGCCAGTTTCCGACCCTGCGCGAGAAGGCTCTGTCGCGTCTTGTCACGGTTGCGTACCGCCCTCGCAACGACCTGTTCGCGCTGTCGGCTCTGTTCGTCTTGCTGTTTGTTCTGGTTGCTCATGTATCGGTCTCTCCGTTGGTGTCCTCGGTGGTTCCGTCCGGTGGCGTGACCCGCACCTCGAGGACCTGGTTTGTGAACGTCACGTCGGTGACCGCCGCGCCGTCCCAGTCCAGCGGGACTGACTCGACGACGGTGCCGTCGACGCGGATTTCGAGCGTGTCGTCGGTTGTGCCGACCTCGACATCGTCGGGTGAGACGTCGGGGAGGTCGGCGATTACCACGAGTTCGCCCGCTGCCTCGTTGACCCGGACACGGTACTCGTGGTCCTCTGATTCCCCGTGGATGTCCCAGTCCCGCTGGCGGCGGTTGCGCCGGCTCTCACCGGACGGATTGATGCTTCCGATGTTGATGTTGTAGTCGAAGGTTGCGTCACCGCGCGTGACCCGCCCCGAGGTCTGCTCGTCGGTATCCACGTCCTCGAGCGCGTCGAGCAACTCCGAGAGCGTCTCGAAGACGTTGCCGAGCGGAATCGACCCGCCGGGACTCTCCTCCTCGTCGTCGCCGTTCGTGTCATCTGTCATCTTCACTGTACCTCGATGTTTCCGCCGATGAGTTTCTCGTGGACCTGTTCGGCCACCTCGAGTCTGGTTTCGAGCTCTAACTTCTGCTGTTCGTACTCCGGCTGTGCCCGCTCGCCGAGCTCGTACAGGAGTTGGTTCTCCTTTATACTATCACGGATCTCCGACACGCTGTACATCTCCTCGAGCACCATCGCGTGGAGGATATCCAGCAACGAGACAAACGGCTTTATGAGGAGGTCGTCGACGAGGAGCATCAGCGACTCGCCTCCGCGCCGATACGGATATCGACGAAGTTGTAGGGTGCCCAGGGACCGGTGTAGTTCACCAGCACGTCCTCGTAGTCGCCGTCGATTGCCTCGACAGCGTCGTCGAAGGCGTCGCGCCGGTCCTGTTCGACGAGATACGACCGGTTCGCCACGAGTCGGTCACTGAACAGGTCGTCGTCGGTCTGACCCGCGCTGAGCGGGTCGAGGTCGCTCTCGAGTCGTCCCCGGAGTTCGTCCGGGTCGGCCGCTCCGTCGGTGGGGTCGACCAGTTTGATGCCGAGTTCCACACAGCCCTCGACGTCGTTGAGTGCCTTCCGGAGCGCCCGCCGTGCGCCCCGCATCACACCTTTCAGCGTGCGGGTATTTTTGAACGCCATGCCAAAGCCCATCGGAACCACCGTCTCGATGTCGTCCCGTTCGATCACCGCCTGGAGGACGCTGTCGTGTGCTTCGACAGCCTCGTCCGAGCGCTCCGGGTCGGTCGTGTCGATGTCGGCGACCAGCGCCGCGAGCGACCGGTACTCCACGGTCCGGAGTGTCGATGCGCCGCCGACGCCGTCGACTGTCAGTTCGATGTCGGTCTGTTCTGTGATGCCGTACACGTAGAGGTTGGGGTTGTCGCTCATTGTTCTGGGATGTTGGCTACTGAACCGCTGGAGGAGAACCACGTCGCGGGGACTGGAAACTGTGGGTACATCTCAGACCATCTCCTGAAGGGAAACGTCGAGTACACCCGCGGCCGCGCTCATGTCGAATCCGAGAAACGGCGTCACCGGGTTCTTTCCGTACAGGAAGGCAGTCTCACCACGGCGCTCGAGACAGAGGTGGATATCAGCAATCTGGTCTGCCCGGGTCCGCTCGCCGCCCTCCGGTTTCGTCACGAGTATTGAGAGGTCGTTGTGCAGGGCCACGTAGGTTGCGTGGTCGCTCATAACGTCACTGAACACATCACCGGCGGCGTCCATGCTGATAATCTGCAGCAACGGTCCCTCGCTCTCCGCGCGGAGAGCAACGAGACGGCGGAGGTACTCCTCGTAATCGAACCCGCCGACAGCGTCGTCTGCGGGCGTCTCTCTGGTGGCCTCTGCTGGGTTGTCGGTCGCTGTCGCGCCCGTGCTGTGTTCGTGGTCGTAGGTCTCGAAGACGTCACAGCGGGCCTCGAACTCGGTGTCCGGGAGGGCCGGTTCCAGGTTGTGGCGTGTCAGTCCGGGACTGCTCTCGGGCAGGGGAACCACCGCGACGGCCATGTCGTGAGAGAGGAAGTTCCGTGCCGTGGCGAAACAGAGCAGACTCCAGGCGTCACGAGAGAGGTCGGGTCCGAGTTCGAGGTGGACGACGCTCCCGCGGTTGTACCCGCCGTCGAGCATCGCGTCGAGGTCCGCGATGCCCGTCGAGAACGTCGACTTCGAGTCGTCGATTGGCATCCACTCGGACGCGCCGGCGGGGCTCTGTGGTCCCGGCAGGTCGACCGGCGTGAACACGCGAAACGTCTCTCCGGAGAGGGTGAACGGTCGCGTACGATTCGCGATGCGAACGCCGCGCAACTTCTCGAGTAACAGTGTCCGCTCGGGACGACCACCGGCGCTGTGGTTGACCCGGAGTTCGACGACCCCGTCGACAACGTAATCGAGGCTGGTCTGGTCGGCCTCCTCGGTGATGAGGACGATACGGACGCCGTGGCCGCGTGCGAGCGTGGCCATCCGGGTCACCAGTCGTCCGGGGCCGACCGGGTCGTTCTGGTGTGCTCTCGAGAGCAGGTGCCGCTCGACGAGTTCCCAGCTATCGAACGCGACTGTCAGCGGGTCCGAGACGTCGCCGACGGCCCGCAGCCACTCGAGAAACGTCTCCGGGTCGAACCGGTCGGTCCCGAGCTGCTCGGCCGGCGCGATGTCGGCCTCCGACGGGGTCTGTGAGATGTCGAGCACGTTCGACCGCGTGAGACCGGTCGTCTCCTGCAGGTAGTTGTGGTACACCGTGTCCGTGTCCACGCGCGTGGACACGTACAGCACGTCCCCGCCGTACTGACGGAGCACGTCGAGTGCCTGCACGGCGAACAGCGTCTTTCCGGCACCGGGGTCGCCGCGCACGAGGAGCACGCGCCCCTGCTCCTGGGTAAAGAACCGCCGTAGCTCTGCCGGGAACTCCGTGACGCCGCACTGACCCGCGCTCACATCTTTGTTGTCTGAAGGGTCTACCACTGCGTCTGTACCGAGTCGGGCCATCCACAAAACAGTGGCTGCGGTTACGTATGGCGTTTTGCGGGCTGTTACGTCGGGCGTAATGCGCGCCGTCACGCAGCCCGTAATCGTATACGAAATCGTACATGCATACTTATCCCTCCCGGGTTTTGTACGAGATGGGCACTCGCCCAAGAACAACTATGGCACAACCCGATTCGTCAAGTCTAGCCGAAGTCCTGGACCGTGTACTCGACAAAGGTATCGTCGTCGACGTGTTCGCGCGCCTCTCGCTGGTCGGCATCGAAATTCTGACCGTCGAAGCTCGCGTCGTTGCGTCGTCGGTCGACACGTTCCTCCACTACGCGGAGGAGATCTCGAAGATCGAGCAGGCAGAGATGACCGCGACCGCCGCGGAAGCACCGACGCCGTAGCTGCGTCGGGGCTTTCACCGCACGGAGTCGCGTTTTCCAACATACGCAGCTTACTCAGAAAATGACAGTAAAGAATAAACACGAGGAGTTCGCCGAGATGCGCACGGAGTTCGAGCGCGCACGCGGCGGATTCGACCGGTACGCAGAACAGTTCTGGAGTGACGTCAGAGACAAACAGCAACTCGCGGAGGCCTTCGGCGACGAGGTTGCCACCATGCGGTCGGCGTTCGAGCAGGCGATGGCTGTCTTCGACGCGTACGCCGCCGAGTTCGAGGACGACGTCGCTGTCAAGCACGACGCGGTCGCCGATTTCCGGGAGGAGGTGGCAGAGACCCGCGACACCTTCGCGGCCACGCGCGCAGCGTTCGAGGCGCACGCGGAACGCTTCGACGACGACGTGGAGACGAAACAGGAGCGCGTGGAGAGCTTCCAGAGCGAGGTCGCCACGACGCGTGCGGCCTTCGACGAGGCCCTGGCGGCGTTCGAACGGGACGTTGAGGACAAACAGCGGTCCGTGGAGGCGTTCCTCGAATCGGTCGAGGAGGTCCGGGCAGCACACGAGCGAGCGCGTGTGGAGTTCTCCCGGGCCGTCGTCGAGTTCTACGGATACGAGCCGGAATCGACCCACACCGACTCTGCTGTCGGCTCCGAACCCTCCGCGAGCGACGAGGTGGAACCGGACCCGGAGCCAGACGAGACGGAACTGGAGCCGGAAACCGTCGAGGTGGACCCCGAGTCCGACGAGATGGAACTGGAGCCGGAAACCGTCGAGGTGGAGCCCGAGTCCGACGAGATGGAACTGGAACCGGGGTCCGAGGAGACAGAGTCGGAGTCCGACGAGACGGAACCCGAGTCGGAGTCGGAGTCCGACGGGCAACACGACGACACACCGGAGGGAATGATCGAGTGTGCAGTCTGCGGGGAGTACTACCAGGCCATCACCGAGTCACATCTCCAGACCCACGGGATGTCGATGGACGAGTACAAAAGCGAGTACGGCTCCGAGGTGGCGCTGTACCCGGGTGAGGAGTGATGGCCCGGCGAGACAGTCACGAGCGGAAGGTCCGTGGCTCACAGATCCGCGACAGCCGAACCGAGAAGAACCGACAGGAGAGACACGAGACCCCCTCGGCGGGCGATCAGACGCCCAACCGGTCGACGGGGATTCGCGACGTCAGCGGCGTCCTCGACTCGTTCGTGGAGAGCCCGGAGACGGAGGCCGTCACGCGCCGCGTCGAGCGGTGGCTGTCGGTCAACCGGCCGGTCCACGTTGTTGGACCGACCGGGTGTGGCAAGACGGCGCTCGCGATGCGTGTCGCCACAGAGCGGGACCGACCCGTTGTCTGGATAAACGGTGACGCCGACCTGGACACGAGCGACCTCGTCGGTGACTACGACGAGCAGGAACACGTCTCCGTCCGCGACAACTACATCCACAACGTCAGGAAAAGCACCGACATCGTCCGGGACCGCTGGGTCGACAACCCCCTCACCGTCGCGGTCCGGGAGGGTGCAACGCTGGTCTACAACGAGTTCTCGCGGACAAAACCCGCCGCGAACAACGCTCTCCTCTCGGTGTTCGAGGAGGGTATCCTCGAACTCCCCGGCCAGCGTGGTGACGACCGACTCGTCGAGGCCCACCCCGAGTTCCGCGCGATTCTCACCTCGAACGGGACCGAGTACGCGGGTGTCCACGAGCCACAGGATGCCCTGCTCGACCGTCTCGTCGGCGTCTACATGGACTACTACAGCTTCGAGACCGAGGTGGAGATCGTCGGCTCGCACGTTCCGACGGCCCCGGACCCACTCGCCAGACAGTGTGTCGACCTGGTGCGCACCGTCCGGGAGGAGTTCGACTGGACGCTCGGCACGCGCGCTGCGATCATCGCCGCGGAGGGACTCACGACAGTCCCGGCGGCCCAGCGAGACGACAGCCTGGTCGTCGAGGTGATGACCGACGTCGTCGCGTCGAAGGTGTCCGACCGGGGGGAACTCGCGGCCGCGAGCGAGTGCGTGGCTGACGCGCTCGATGCCGACGGTGGTGACGGCCAGTGACCAACCAGACACAGTCCGAGACAGACGGCACAGAGAGCGCCAACCCGACTGACGAACCTCGGGCGGGTGGCACAGAGAGCGCCGACCCGGACGAGGACACCGCGACGGACGACAGCGCCGAAGCGCTCGGGGTTCTGGACGTCCGGGAACTGGTCGCGGAGGTTTCGGAGACGCTTCTGGGTCACCCCTTCGACGGCATCACCGCCGTCGAACGCGCAGATGACGATGGCTGGCGTGCGGTCTTCGAGGTTGTCGAGCGCAGCGCCGTTCCGGACACACAGGACATGATCGGCCGGTACGAACTCCACCTCTCACCGTCCGGCGACGTCCAGGAGTACTCGCTCCAGCAGCGGTTCAAGCGCAGCGAGTTACAGGGCAGCGCGCTCTGAACCCCGACCGCTCTCTCCCGTGGCCCGTCGACACCGCTCTCCGGGCTTTCCTTTCGCTCCTCGTCCACGGATGTCTCCCCCGACGGTGAGAGCCCGGAGTGTCCGGGTCCGCACAGACACGCCGGCAGTTATCAGATGCGGTAATCTCGTCCCGATACTTATACCCGAGCGGGCGGGGTTTCGAGGTATGAGGACGAGCACCCTGTCTGTTGTGACAACAGCCCCAGTCAGTCGCAGATGGCGCGTGGGGGAGCCCCGGGAGTGGTGTCGACAGCGTGGCCGGTGTTGCTCGCGGGGTGCAGCGGTCTCCGTTCGACCGCCGGTGACGCCGGCTGTGCCGCCCGCGCTGTT
>JAQCNG010000112.1 GCA_028275145.1 Halovenus sp.
ACAGGTCAGTCATCGCCGATGCGGTCGCCCGGTACCACGACTCGTTCGACGCGGTCATCGTGACCGGTGGCATCGGCGGCACCCCGGACGACGTGACAAAGGCGGGGGTCGCACAGGCGTTCGACCGCGCGCTCGTTGTTCCCGACGACGTCCGGGCGCGACTCGAAGCAAAGGCCGAGCAGTTCGCCGCGAACAACCCCGAGATGGTGTCCCGGTACGACATGGATATCGACCTGGATGCGTGGGCGTCTGTTCCCGAGGGTGCGGAGCCACTGCTGACCGACGAGAGCTTCGCCGCCGGGTGTGTGCTCGACGACGTCTACGTGCTGCCAGGCATCCCCGACGAACTGAAGACGATGTTTCACACGATTGCCGACGAGTTCGACGGCACCAGGACGACAGAGACGATTCACACACCAGCGCCCGAGGGCGCGCTGGTGGCGGCGGTTACCACCGCCGGTGACAGGTTCGATGTCGCCGTGGGCAGCTATCCCCGGAAAGACGACCACCCGGGGCGGGTGAAGGTAACCGGTGACGACCCTGCTGCTGTCGCCGACGCGATAGCCTGGCTCCGCGAGCGAATCGAGACGCGGTAGTGCCACGCGGGCAGTCGCTGTTGCTCCCGACGGGCCGACGCCCCGGGAACTGCCGGCCGACCCGCGTAGCGCCGGGTTCGTGGGTCGCAACTGGGTGTGCCAGCGGAGCGTGGGGGTCGTCTCTCGTCGTCTCGGCTACCGGTTGCCGGTGGGGGTGGGGTGAAGCGGGGGGAGGTATCGTCACGGGCGCGGGTCCGCCGGTGTCACTTGCTTCCCGTGATGGTGACCGGTCGCTTCGCGTTGAGCAACACGGCCTGAGAGACACTCCCGAACAGCACCTTCCCGGCAGGCGAGCGCTTGCGCCCGCCGAGGACGATGACGTCGACGTCCTCGGTTTCGGCGATTCTGACGATATCCTGTGCCGTATCGCCGCTGTCCTCCCGGATGGACACGTCGATGTCGTGTTCGCCGAGGTACTCCTCGGCGCGGCGGACCGACCCGACCCGACCGGCCGTCCGGGTCCCCTCGATGTCGTCCGGCAACTCCGAGTCCTCCTGGAAGACGAACAGGAGCAACACCTCGAGTGAGTCCCCATCGGCGGGGAGGTCTGCGACGTGTTCCGCCTGCGCGAGCGCCCGCTGTTCGTCTGTGTCGACCGGCATCAGTACCCTGTACATACTACAGCCTTGCGGCTACACCGACATAAACACATGAACGAACCGGCGACGCGTCCGGGGTGTCCAAGCGGATACAGGAGCGGTGTCCGTCAGTCGGCTGACTGCTTCCGGGTGGTGGTCGGCATGGGCGTTCCGGCCGGCGCACGGTCGTCGTCCTCGGGAACGACCCAGACACGCTGCCCGCCGAACGTCTTGCTCTCTACCTGTCCCTCGCGGCGCAGGGCGCGCAACTCTGCTTCCACCGTCTCGTAGGACCCGGAGACGACGTCGGCAACATCTCGTGTGGTGGTCATCCCACCGGGGTCGGTGGTCTCGTTGTCCCTGACCGCGTCGATCAGTTTCTGTGTCTCTGTAGGCATTAGTTTACTGTACGGTCTGGAGTCGCATAAGACAGTCGCACCGGTCACCCCGTCGATGGTGCGCCGGTGGCACAGTCTCCGCCTGTCCTGCTATCCCGGCCCGAGTGCCGCGAGGTCGGCCGCGACTGTGGCCCGGGTATCGGCCGGGTTCGGGTCGCTGTCGGCCAGGTGTGTCCATCTGTGTGTGGCTACCGTCGAGAGATGGCGGTGGATTGTGTCGGTGTGCTGTGTGTCCAGGCCGGCGCTGCTGTCCGCACCCCAGATGTCCTCGATGACGGTCATCGAGTCGATGCGAATCTCGACCGCGTCCGGGTCATAGCGCGTGACGAGGGCCTCCAGTCCGAGACGGAGCGCGGCGTACTCGGCGACGTTGTTGCCCGCGTGTGAACCGACCGGACACCCGAGTCGCGCAATCTGCCTGTCCGGGGTCTGGAGAACCGCGCCCGCCCCGGCAGGCCCAGGATTGCCACGGGAACTCCCGTCGACGTACAGGACAACCTGTGGCACCGCCGACTCGTCGCCCGACACCGGTGCTGGGGGGGCAGCGTCGAGCACCTCGTCGACCGCCGCCCGAATCTCGGAACTGGTGGTCCCCGGCTCGAACAACCCCCCGTAGCCGGGAACGGCGGCGTCGATCGCGTCGATAGCCGGCCTCATCTCGTAGTCGTAGCGCGCGAGCACCTCCGTGACACGCCCAGCGAGTGGCGAGAGCGTCTCCGTCGGCAGTCGACGCATCTCACCGCTCACCCCCACCGGGTCGCCACTGACTGTGTCTCCCTCTCACGGCGAGGGGTTGGTCCGGAGCGAACAAAAACAGTCCGGGAGGGCACCGACTGTCCCACGAGCCGTCGTCGATGTGACGGCCTTATCACCACGACGGGTCGAGAACGCGGTACGACGAGTGTCCAACGACCAGCACGAGACGGTCCCCGACGAGGAACGCGACGCACTGGTGACCATCGCAAACGGTGCCGTAATCACGTCCGCCGGGAACGCCGGACAGCGCGTGGTGACCACGCTCCTCGAGGTTGTCCTCGCACGCGGCCTCGGTCCCACGGCGTACGGGGTGTACGCGTTTGCGTGGCGCATCGCACAGTTGCTGGTCCGGTTCGTCACCTTCGGCAGTGTCCCGGCGCTCCAGCGGTATCTGCCGGCCTACGACGACGACCCGGCGCGCCGGTCGACCGTCACCGGACTGGCCTACGCCACCACGCTGGCGTCCGGCGGTGTGCTCGCCGCGACAGTCTGGCTCTCGGCACCGCGTCTCAACGCCCTCACCGTCGAGGAGCCGTTGTTTCCGGCGACGATGCGAACGTTCGGTGTGCTGGTGGTCCTGCTCGGACTCGTCGCAATCAGTGCCGGTATCTTCCGCGCGGTCAGATCCGCTCGCGGCGAGGTGGTGCTGAACCGGCTCCTCCGGCCGGTCGTCCGGCTCGTCGGCGGGCTCACCGCGCTCTCGCTGGGCTACTCGGCCGCCGGTGTCGCGGGCGGTATCGTCGCCTCGACGGGACTGCTCGCGGCTGCCACGCTCCCGCTGACACGACAGATAACCGGCGTCTCGTCGACGCTGCGCGGCGCTCGCACGGAGGCCCGCCGGTTCTACAACCACGCCGTTCCGGTCGCGATGAGCCAACTGGGAAAGGTGTTCCAGAGCCGACTCGACGTGTTTCTGGTCGGGGCACTGCTGAGCGCCGGCGCTGCAGGTGTCTACAACGCCGTGCTGGTGCTGGTCGCGATCGCGTGGATTCCGCTCCTGTCGTTCAACCAGCTGCTACCCCCCGTCGCGTCGGAGCTGTACGCCGACGGACGGGTCGAACTGCTCGACGACATCTACACGTCGGCGACACGACTCATCGTGACGACAGTCGCCCCCGTCGTCGCGGTGCTCGTGGCGTACGGGCCGGTGTTGCTCGGCGCGTTCGGGTCGACGTACACACAGGGGTACGAGGCGCTCGTTATCTACCTCGGTGGCGTCTTCGTCGGGAGTGCTGTCGGGGCAACCGGGTGGCTCCTGATGATGACCGACCACCAGTACGCCCGGATGGCACTCGACTGGTTGCTCGCCGCTCTCAACGTGGCGCTGACCTACGTGTTCGTCCGGCGGTTCGGTATCAGCGGTGCTGCGCTCGGCACCTCCCTCGCTATCGCCGTCCAGAACGGGATACAGGTGGTGCTGTTGCGCGAGTTCGAGGGGCTGTGGCCGTTCGACCGGACCTTTCTCCCCCCGATTGCGGCGGGACTGGTCGCGCTCACCACGATGTGGGCTGTCCGCCTCCTCGCTCCGGGCGGCGTGGCGGCGCTCGTCGGACCCCCTCTCGGCGTCGGTGTCTACCTGACGGCACTCGCCGTCGTTGGAGTCGACGCCCGGGACCGACTCGTCGTCCGCACGCTCGTGGACGCATACCGGACGAAACTCGCGGGCGTTCGCTGACCGGACGGCCGCGTGCCGGGGCGAACCCGTCTGCACCGCCGGGCGCGGCCACCTCTGTCTCCGAAACGACAACTGATAACCGTGTGGGCTCTACAGTTGACTCACAATGGTCCGGAACGATACCGACTCGGCGTTCAGCGTCGAGTGGCTCGGCATCGCGTTTATAGCCGGCTTGACACTGCAGTTGCTGGGGTGGCTCGTCGGCGTCGGCATCCTCACCGGGTTGCCGGCGTACTTTCTCGTCGGTCTGCTCACCGCGTGGGGCAGTCCCGGGAACACCCTCGCCGAACCGGCGATAGCCGCGTTCCTCATCGCCATCATCGGGTTCGTCGTCGACAACATCTTTCTGACGATTCTCGTCGTCGGCATCCCGATTGCGGTGACCTACGGTGTCGTCGGGTTGCTGGTGGCACTCCTCGGCGCGTACCTCGGCGAGCGGTTTCTCGACACGGCCTGATACGGCCACACCGTCATCTCGCCCACCCGCAGACCGTGAACAGCCCTCTCCGCTCGGCCCCGCTCCATCGCTGGGGCCGTCGCGGGCCCCACCGGCCACTGTCGTCCACATAAACGAGCAACATTTGCCCCAATCTCGAACGACCGCCTCGAGGCTGTCCTCGGGTGAACACCCCGGCGGTGGAGTCGTCAGGGGAGGACAGAGACCGGGCGTTGCTGCCAGTCACCCGAACAGTCACCACGCGGCGACGCTGACCGCACAGGAGGGGGAGACCATCCTCGACGCCGCCAGGACAGCAGACTGTGGCCCCCCGTTTGGCTGCACGACCGGCGCGTGTGGCACCTGCACGGCCCGGCTACTCGAGGGGACGGCCACCCACCTGCGGCCGCCGCGTGCACTGAAAGAGCGTCACCTCGACGACGGCTACATCCTGACCTGTGTTGCGACCCCGACGACCGACGTTCACCTCGAGGTGGGTGCCGGGGTGCAGGCCGAACTCGTGTCGAACCCCTGGATAACCCATCCCGGTCGACGCTCCAACGCTGTTTTATCGCTCACAGCCCAACAGTGGGTACGTGAGCGATGACTCGCCGCTCGACGACATCGAGGTTACCCGGACCGCCCGGGAGAAGAGAACCCGCTATCTGACCCCGGCACAGTTACGCACCGCACTCAGGGAGGAGAGCGGCTACGTCTGTCGGAAGAGTTCGCCCGCCCACGAGGGACTGTACGACGACTCGAAGTTCATCCTGCGCGGGACGTTCTTCGATACGGGGCTCGATATCGTGTTCACCGTCGAAACCGACCGTGTCGTGGTCGTCACGCAGATGTCTCAACACAGCGAGAGTCTCCGCGGTCGGTTCTACGAGCGAATCGGAACGACCGCCGCCGACGCGGTGGCCGCGCTGTCGGACTGACCGACCCGCG
>JAQCNG010000113.1 GCA_028275145.1 Halovenus sp.
GACAGCAGCGAGGTTCCGGGAGCCATCCGGACGAACCCGTCTGTCTCGGCGAGTGTCGTCGTCGCGCCGCTGCCTTTCTCGGGCGCGTAGGCGACCAGCGAGCCGTCCCCGTCGGGCACCAGTCCGACCGGGAGCAGTCGTAACCGACCACCGTCGTACCGGACCCGGGTCCGGAGCGTGGCCTCCACCGTCGGCCCGTCGTCCGGGTCGGCGGTTCCGTGAGCCGTCTGGCAGCCGTCGCCACGGCTCGCGGCCCGGAGTTCCGGGGCGACAAAGTGCGTGAACGTCATCAGCGCCGACACCGGGTAGCCGGGGAGTCCGACGTACGCGGCACCGAACAGACGCCCGACCAGCAGCGGCCGCCCCGGCTTCACAGAGACGCCGTGAACGAGTTGCTCGCCCTCGTCGGCGAGCAGTCGGTACAGCAGGTCGGTGCTGCCGGCGCTGGTCGACCCGGAGGTGAGGACGAGCGAGCACTCCTCGGTGGCGCGGACGAGCACGTCACGCAGCGCCGCCCGGTCGTCGGCGGCGGACTCGTACACCGTCGGCTCCCCGCCCGCGGCGCGGACTGCGCTCGCTATCGAGTGACTGTTGACGTCGTATATCTGCCCGGCCCGGGCGTCGAGCGGGTCGCCGGGCTGGACGAGTTCGTCACCCGTCGAGACGATTGCGACCTGCGGGCGCGCCCGAACCGGGACAGTCTCGGTACCGAGCGCGGCGAGCAGTCCGACGTGGCGCGGCCCGAGACGGGTGCCCGGCCCCAGCGCGCGGTCACCGCTGGCGATGTCCGCCCCCCGGACCATCACGTTCTCGCCGGGCGTGACGGCCGTCTGTAGCTCGACTGTGCCGTCGGTTTCGGTGGTGCGCTCGACCGGAATCACCGCGTCGGCACCCTCGGGCATCACCGCGCCGGTCGCAATCTCGGCGGCGGTCCCCTCGTCGACGGTCACACCGGGCGCGCTCCCGGCGTGAACCGGTCCGCGGACCGGCAGCGCCACCGGGTCGGTCTCGCCGGCCTCGAACGTGTCGCGTGCCCGGACGGCGTAGCCGTCCATCGCCGCGCGGTCGAACCCCGGCACGTCGATTGCTGCGTCCACCCGTTCGGCGAGCACCCGGTCGTGTGCGTTCGAGAGCGGGACCTGTTCGACGCCGGCCGCCAGCGACAGCGACTCCACCGCCTCTCGCGCCTCCGCGGGGGCCGCCAGCGAGCGAAACTCGCGCCGTGTCATGCCCCAACTCTCGCCTGCCAGGCAAAAGAGGCTGGCCATCTCGGAGGTCTGTCCGGCGTCCACGCCCGTTCGGGCCGTCCGGCCAAACGCCCAAGAACCCGGAAGCCAAACCGATGCATATGAAACCGCTTGCTGTCGTCGGTCCGCCGGACGCCGACACGGCAGGGCTCGTCGAGCAACTGGCCGACCGACTCGGCGAGCACGGACGGGTCGGACGCGTCACGCGGATGCCCTCCGAGTCGACCTCCGGCACGGGAGCGCCGGCCGAGCGGTGGCCCGACGCGGGCAGAACGGCCGACGACGGCCCCACGGGGGGTGCCG
This sequence comes from Halovenus sp., assembly GCA_028275145.1. Classification (GTDB taxonomy): domain Archaea; phylum Halobacteriota; class Halobacteria; order Halobacteriales; family Haloarculaceae; genus Halovenus. The sequence continues at coordinate 1,551 of JAQCNG010000113.1, forward strand.
ACCGAATCTACCACCTCACCGACGACGGCTGGACCGCGGCGGGCGACTCGCTCTCGCTGTCGGACGCGCTCGGCCGACTCGCGACCGCCTGTGACTACGCGCTCGTCGAGGGCTGGCCCGACCCGCGGCTCCCGACGCTCGCGCTCGGTGAGAACACCGAGGACGACGACAGTCTCAGCCGGGTGGAGACAGCCGACGATGTCGACACCGAGGCCGTCGTCGAGAAACTCGACGGCGTCGAGCCCTACGAGACACTGGAGTCACTCGTCGCGCAGGCAAAGGCGTCGCCACACTCGGGGCGTGCCGGCGCAATCGCAACCTTCACCGGGCGCGTGCGGGCAAAGGATGGCCCCGACGACGAACAGACGGAGTATCTCGAGTTCGAGAGATACGAGGGTGTCGCCGGGGAGCGGATGGCGACACTCCGCGAGGAACTCGAGGCCCGGGAGGGCGTCTACGAGGTGTTGCTCCACCACCGGACGGGTGTCGTGGCGGCCGAGGAGGACATCGTGT
>JAQCNG010000116.1 GCA_028275145.1 Halovenus sp.
CACCGCGACCTGAAACCCGAGAACATCCTGTTCCGGCGCGTCGACGGGGCCTGGGATGTGCCGAAGGTTGCCGACTGGGGCCTCTCGAAGCACCTGCTCGAACACTCGAAAAGTCGGGATGGCATGACCGTCGAGTACGCCGCCCCCGAACAGTTCAGCGACTCCAGGTCGACCGACGACCGGACCGATATCTACCAACTCGGCGCTGTGTTCTACGAACTGTTCACCGGCCAGCCACCCTTCGAGGGCGAGATGTTCGCCGTGATGGAGCAGATCGAAAACGAGCGACCGACACCGCCGAGCGAGATTGCCGACGTGCCCGACGGCCTGGACGAGATTCTGCTCCGGGCGCTGGCCAAAGAGCCAGACGACCGCTACAGCGACATCGTGTACTTGCGTGACGACCTGCAGGAGTTGTTCGACCGAACCTGATCTGGCGCATCGAACCCACAGAGACTCGCCACACCGTTCGCACAGGAGTTAGCCACTGTCGGACTCCTCCGGCGTGGAATCGGGCGCAGTTGCGTCGCGGTCGGGAAACTCGATGTCGAGCACGCTCTTGAGGCCGGCGACATCGAAGTCGTCGTCGGCGACGGCCAGCGGTTCGTCGAGAGCGACCGCTGCCCCGGCGATGAATGCATCACGGGCACTCAGCGCCGCGCCTCGGCGGTCGAGTTCGGCCTGCACCTGTGCGCCGGCGCGTGCGAACCCGGCACTGGTCTCGACGGGGGTGAGCCACCCGAGTGCACCGTCGACGGCGTCGAAGTTCGCCGGCCCAGACTTGAACACCTCGCCCTGGTACACCTCGAACAGCACCAACTGTGGTGCGACCGCCCGCTCGTCGAGATGTGATTCGATGTACTCGACAGCGGCGGTCCGCCCGTCGAGGTAGTCGATGAGAACGCTGCTGTCGTACAGCATCAGGGGTCACCGACGCCCCGTTTCATCTCCGTTCGGGCCTCGCGTGCCCGCTCGGCGGCGTCGGAGTCCTCCCACAGACCAGCGCCGGCGCGGGCCGTCTCCCGGCGCTCTCTGAGCAGTCGCGTCAGCAACTCGTCGAACGTTTCGTCCTCGGCTTTCAGTGCCGCGAGCGCGCGGTGGGTGTCCTCGTCGACCCGGATGGACTTGCTCATACCCGTCTGTATACTGGGCCGTATACAAGAGAATTCCGGCGCGTCCGTCGAGTCATCTGGGGGCGACTCGCTCGACGACCACATCGTCGGCGTCGTCGATTACGGGAGTCAGCCCATTCCCTGGATCGGCATGGAGTACATGGACGCTGGCCACCTCGGCGAGCGAGCAGGTGAAATGTCGCTTGAGCAGAAACTGTGGACGGCAATCGCGACGACAGAAGCTGTCCGCCACGCCCATCGTCGCGGGGTCGCGCACCTGGACCTCAAACCCGAGAACATCCTGTTTCGCTCTGTCGAGGACGCCTGGGACGTCCCGAAGGTGGCCGACTGGGGCCTCTCGGAGCACCTGATTGAACACTCAAACAGTGTCGAGGGAATGTCGCCACAATACGCCGCACCCGAGCAGTTCGACGACGAGTACGGCAGTGCAGACGACATCTCCGATGTCTACCAACTCGGCGCGGTGTTCTACGAACTGTTTACTGGCCGGCCCCGATTCAAGGGACAGACGTTCAAAATCATCAACAAGATACACACCGAGACGCCCACCCCACCCAGCGAAATCGCCGACCTGCCTTCTGCGCTTGACGAGATTCTGCTGACGGCCCTCGCCACGGAGAAAGCCGACCGCTACGAGTCGGTCATCTATCTCCGTGACGAGTTCCAGCGATTCCGGAACGACCTGAGTGAGAGCCGACGGTTGTGAGCGGTCCCACCCAACCGGCGTCGTCTGCTCTCGACCGTTCTTCTTGACCCTTACTGAGCGTGAAGCGGAACTGAGGAGAGTTACGGCTCTGGCAGGGGTAGCCGCGCAACTGCCCTCGGACAGTGCGCGCCCGGTAAAAGTTGTCTGGAACGGCAGCCGCGAGCGCGAGGATAACACAGTGGGAGTTCGAGAGGTTACTCGAAGACGCAGGATTCGACACACTCCACAGCCCGCGCTCCACAGTGGAGCGACAGGAAGAGGTGGCTGTCTCCCTCAATGTGGCGTGATGTCCGGTGTCGGGGTCGAGAAAGTCGACAATCAGGAAGCTATCCAAACAGTTCATCCTGACACCACTGAAGATATCTACCGAGGCCTGATAAGTTCGAGACGATGTCGACCAGGTGACCGACGTCTACCAGCTCGGTGCGGTGTTCTACGAGCTGTTCACCGGCCGACCCCCCTTCGAGGGCCAGCCGTTCGAGGTGATGAAACAGATCGAGAGCGGAGAGTCGACGCCGCCGAGCGAGATTGCGGACGTACCCGCGGCGCTCGACGACATCCTCTTGCGGACGCTTGCGACCGAGAAAGCTGAGCGCTACGAGTCAGTGCTGTACCTCCGGGACGACCTGCAGGAGTTGTTCGACCGGTCCTGATTCATCCGGGGGTTGCATGTGAGCGGGAGACGAGCGTTGGGTGG
>JAQCNG010000122.1 GCA_028275145.1 Halovenus sp.
GACGGGAGACACAGTCTTTAGTGGACGTAGCGCGTTCGTCCGGTCATGACCTTCAGCATCTGTGTCCGCGAGCAGTACGAGGGCGAGGACGGTGCCGAACAGACGCGGTACGGCGTGGCGGTGACGACCCGGCTGGCGGCCGTTGGGACGCTGTGTCCGTTCGCGAACGAGCACGGCGCGGTCGCCACACAGAGTTTCGTCAACGTCGACCTCGGCCGGAAGGGTATCGAGTACCTCGCCGACGGCCTCGCCGTCGAGGACGCACTCGAGGCGTTGCTGCACGCCGACGACGGCAGTCCACAGCGCCAGCTCCACGGCGTCGGCGGCGACGGTGAGTTCGCCTTCTCCGGCGATGAGTGCAAGCCCTGGTACGGCGACATCACGGGCGAGAACTTCACCGTCGCCGGCAACCTGCTGACCGGCGAGTCAGTCATCGAGGCAACTGCCGAGGCCTACCGCGAATCGCGCGAGGAGGACCGCCCGCTCGCGGAGCGACTGGCCGACGCACTCGCCGCCGGGCACGCCGAGGGCGGAGACAAGCGCGAGGAACTCCGGGTCCAGAGCGCCGCGGTGCTTGTCGAACGAACCGAGGCGTTGCCCATCACACCCTCCTACGACAATCTCCGTGTCGACGCCACCGAGACACCCATCGAGGACCTCCACGAGACAATCGACCTGGCTGCCGAGAGCTACAGGCAGTCACTCGACCGCTACGAGGAGGACTACGCCGAGGACGACGAGAGCGGGATGTAACACACCGACTGCCTCGCGTGGCCGTGTTGGGCTATCGTGTTCGGTCCGGGCCCCGCGGTGAACGTCAGCGATATGCCCGTCCCCGTGCTGTCTCTGGGTGATGCACGGGCTTGTCTTCTTCCGGACGGCAGACCGCGAACGTGTCGTCGAGTTCTACACCGACCGACTCGGGTTCGAGGAGTGGCTCGAACAGGACGGTGGCTGTACGATTCTCCGGCGGGCGAACCTGCTCGTCGGGTTCTGCGGGGCAGAAACCGCCGAAACCGAGGGTATCGTGACCGTTGCCGTCGAGGACAGGGCGGCCGTGGATGCGCTCTACGAGGAACTTGCGGATATCGCGCGCGGCAAACCGGCCGAGAACGAGGCGTTCGACATCTACCAGTTCTTCGCAGAGGACCCCGACGGACGGGCAATCGAGGTTCAGACCTTTCTCCACCCGACGCCACCGGTGGGGTGAGTCGCCGTGGCGGCGCTCTCTCCTCGTGTTCGGGGGTAGCCGTCGAGTGGGTTTTGTATCCGCCGGACCGAGAGTCCCGACAGATGACGACCGTTCTGGACGACCTCTCGGGGTTCGAGTTCGAGGACGTGATGGAGGACGTGTTCCGGAATCTCGGCTACGAGAACGTCAGGCAGGCGGCGCGGGTCGCCGACGAGGGCAGAGACATCCTCATGGAGGAGCAGGTGAACGGCCGGCGTCGTGCCGTGGTCGTGGAGTGCAAACACACCAGCACGGTCGGCCGACCGGTGGTACAGAAACTCCACTCGGCGGCGGCCACCTTCGACCACGACGGACCCACGCGGGGGATGGTCGCCACCACCGGTCGCTTCACCGGCCCGGCCGAGGAGTACGCGGAGCAACTGCGGGCGAACAACGACCCCAACCCGGTCGAGTTGCTCGACGGTGACGACCTGCGCGAGATCGCCGACGAGGTCGGACTGGACCTGTACAACGGCCGTATCGAGATTCTCTGCGAGCGGACGCTCCGCCCGTCCGACCCCGCCCGGGGGGTGGACGCGCCGCTCCGGGACGCGTTCGGTGAGGTCGAGAACATCCGGCCCGGCGAGGTGCCGGCGGCGACGACTCACGCCACCTTGCTCCCCGTGGTGCGCGTGCGGGCCGGCGTGGACGCGACGTTCGAGACCGGTGCCGGACTCATCCACAGCATCGACGAGCGCGAGACGTTCGTCGTGGTGGCAGACCGGGACGGACCGCGGGTGGCCGACTCGACTCTGCAGGAACTGGTAGATGCGAATCTCGCCCGGACCGTCGAACTCGACGAGGGGACACTCGGCGAGCAGTTCGACAGCCACGAGGTCAGGCGGTTCGGCCGGACACAGACCGGGTACAAGGAGTGGGCCGTCGACCGGTTGCGGACGACCCACACCAGCACCGTCCAGTACACCGGCGACAACAACGTCACGTACACGAAGACCTGCGAGCCCAGTCGCTCGGACATCTCCGTCCAGGCTGTCGACGCGGTGTACCTCCCGCGGGTCCGGGCAGTCACCAGTCTCGGCGACTACGAGTACAGCTACACCTGCGACGTGGCCGGCCCCGCTCACCGGACCGTCGAGAACGGGGTCCGGCGGTGTGTCCACTGCGGTGACGCAACCGACAGCACCTACACGCACTGCGCGAACTGCGGGAGCATCAACTGCACCGACCACACCGAAACCGAGCGACTCGTCGGCGAACCCGTCTGCACCGGCTGTGCCGTCACTGGCCAGTTCTTTTTCAGCACGAAGCACTTCTACGACGAGACGAACCGCGAACAGTTCCGCGAGCAGTACGAGGCGATGCCCGTCTACGAGCGAGCGATGGAGAACCCCCCGCTCGTGGCGGGTGTCGTTGTGGCGACACTGCTCGCGGTGCTGCTCTTTCTCTCGGGTGTCGGTGTCCTGTAGTGTGTGGCCACACTGCCGGACAAAAATCTTATTGTGGCTCCCACAGAGGAGACAGCTATGGACAGTCTGAACCGTCGCTCGTTTGTCGCGGCGCTGGCAGCAACCGGCGCGAGCGCCGGGGCGGGCGGCTGTCTGGGGTTCGGCGGCGGCGGCGGCGACGGCGACGGCGGGGGTGACGGCTCCGGTGAGCGCGAACTGCTCGACCGCACGTTCTCGCCGGCATCCGACGGCAACCCGGTCGTCGAGTCGCTCGACGCCGAGGCAGGGGCGGTGCTCGAACTCGACGCAACGTACACCGAGGGGGCCGTCACGACAGTCGTCCACGGCGACTCCGGCGTGCCGCTGGTGACGACCGGACTCGGCGAACTCTCCGACCAGGCGACAACTGTCACGTCCGACCCGTTACCGGAGTCGTCCGCGCCGTACGCGCTGTGTTGCTCGATGCACCGAAACGACCAGGTGGACGTGACACTCGCCGCAGTCGACGAGGGCTCTCCCGGGAGTGTCTCGGGCACGGTGACAGACGAGATGGCGACCCTGGGGGAGACGATACAGCCGGGAACAGCAGACAGGCGTGCCGCGGCGCTGGTCGGCCCGGCGTGGCTCCGACTGTTCAAGGCGGTCCGCGCCGAGGTGTCCGACCCCTCGGGGGCCGGCGAGGCAGTCACAGCGGCCACAGCGAGCGTCTACGGGGCGCTGGCCCGCCACGAGGCCGAGACGTGGACCGGCGACAGCGCCGCGACGCTCGCGGAGTCACTCGGCACCGGCGCGGCAGGGGCGGTCCAGGCGAGCACCGGACTGCCGGCCTTTCTGGTGGAAGGGGCGCTACAGGACAGTATCGAGGATGCGCTGCTGGGTGACCGTGTGACCTGGAGCTACGCCGAACCCGACCCCGGACCGCTCGACGTGACCGGCGGTGCGGTCGGGGTGGTGGCGACGCTGACCGCCGACCTGACCGTCGAGGGTGTCGGGTTCGCGCTCGACGCGCCGCTGGAACTGCTCGTCGGCGTGGACGGCGAGCAGGTCCCCGCGACTGCGACCGTCGACGACTTCGAGGTGCTGGTCGACCAGATCGACGTCGAGAGCGGGTGACAGTCGGGCGCGCTCGTCTGTTCGTGCCTCGTCGACGCCCGACCCCGGCACGCAACAGTTAATTGCCTGGGGTGGATACGGGCGAGCAGAAACGCGGCGGTGTCTGTTGGTTCTGACCCGCTGCCGCTCTCCAGTTATGATAGAGAACCGTGCACTCCTCGGCGGACTCGGACTCATCGTCGGTTCGGTGCCACTCGTTTTGACCTACGGACTCCAGTCGTTCGGTCTCGTCGGGGTCGTCCTCGCGGCCTTCGGGGCCATCGTCAGTTACGGTGCCTACCAGTCCGAGGGGCTGTGACCCCCGACAGTCGACTGACCCCGAGGGCGCGGTCCTGTCGACACGGCTGAGCAAAAGGCATCTGTGTCTGGGGCTCCTTTGCATTGATAACAGCCCACATGGCAAACGAGCCAGACGACGATATCGCCGAGACACTCGTCGAGGGAAACAGCTACGAACAGGCCGCGCTGTCGGTGAACCGGATGGTGCCGCTGTCGCTGGACACGAAGATACGCATCGCGGTCGGTTCGCTGGCACTTTCGGTGGTGGTCGCGCCGGCGGTGATGCTCCGGCGTGACCTCGTGCGGTCGCTGGAGGGAACCGGTTCGCTGTCGCTGACCCTCGGTCTGCTCGTATTGAACGGAATCCTGACGACGGCACTCGGGGGTTTTCTCCTCGTTCGCCAGCGATACATGATCCGTCAGGGCTCGCTGAGCGCACAGCAGGCCCGCAAACAGGTCCGCATCGAGGATTTCTTTGTCTCGTTTGTTCTGCTGGGTGCGCTGTTTATCGTCGTACCTGCGGCGATGCTTCTCGTTGGGCTTCTGTCGCCGTCGGCCGTCGAGACGCTGTACGACAACGGCATCAACATCTACGTTCCCGAGGAGGCTATCGATATCGACGTGCGACTCGTCTCGGCAACCGGCGGGGCTCTCGCGGCCGCGCTGTTCGGTCTCTGGCGAGCGGTGCGCTGACTGTGTGTTCGGCCGGCAGTCGTGCCCCCGGAGATACGATAGCTGTATGCTTTGCCGGTATCTCCACGGCCGGACCCGGACCGCAGATGCCAGCAGAACTAAATGCTGACTAGTATGGCTGCATATTCTTTATACCGGGTCGTAAACAAAGCAGTGTATGGTTGGAGCAAGTGCAATCCTCAGCGAAGTGGTAATGAGCGTAACACAACAGGACCTCTACGAGCACGTCCTCGCGGACGAACTGCTCGGGACGTCGATCTGGGTCAACATCGGTGTGGCCGGATTGACGCTGCTGCTGTTCGGGTTCATGGCACGCAACGTCGGTGACCCCCGTTCGCAGCTGATTATCGTCGGAGCAATGACCGTCTCGGCGGTGTCCATCGTCAGTTACAGTGGGCTGGCGTCCGGGCTGACGATCAGCATCCTCGAGATGCCCGACGGACACGCACTCGAAGGAGCGACAACAGAGCTGGCGGGCGGACCGAACGAAGGCGCAACAGTCGACGGCACGATTAGCCTGTGGGGACGGTATCTCACATGGGCGTTCTCGACGCCGTTTATCCTGTTGTCGCTTGGCCTGATCGCGGGCTCGAACATCACGAAGATCTTCACCGCCATCGTCTTCGACGTTGGCATCATGATCACCGGGCTGGCGGCGGCACTGACCACGTCCAGTCACCTCATGCGCTGGTTCTGGTACGCCATCAGTTGCACGTTCCTGGCAGTGGTGTTCTACATCCTCATCGTCGAGTGGCCCGAGGACGCAAAGGCTGCGGGCACCTACGAGATCTTCAACCTCGTGCGGTGGCTGACAGTCGTCCTCTGGTTCGGTTACACCGTCTGGTGGGCAATCGGTAACGAGGGCGCAGGCGTCATCGAGGACGCGGGTATCACCTCGTGGGGCTACAGTGCCTTCGACCTGGTCGCAAAGTACGCCTTCTCGTTCCTGGTGATTAACTGGACCATCCAGAACCAGGACATCGTCAGCAAGGGCGAAACCTTCGGCGCGACCGGTGACGCGATTCCCGCTGACGACTGACGACCAACCCAACTTCGCGATTCCTCCATTTTTTTATTCCCCGCCAGTTGCAACGCCCGGTCGGCCCAGCAGAACGGTTATGACCTCGGCAGTCGAACGGGTAGACACCAGCGATGTTCGAGATTCACACGACCGACACGGACCGACTCAAGCGAATCGCCGCGGCCGGGGGAGGCGGCATCATAATGGGACTGCTCCTGATGGTGATGAACTTTGTTCTTCCGTTCTTCTCGGCGGCGGGATACGACTCGGGAAACGCCGTCTTCGGACTGTTCGGTGTGGTGGTCGTGTTGATAGCGACACACCCGACCTACCAGGCAGCCGAGAAACTCGGTCTCGACGAGACGTAGTACCAGTTGCGCTACAGTGGGTATGATAGCTACTCTCACTGTCTGTCGAACTGGCAGAGCCCCAGACACGTACAGTTCCCAAAATGAAGCTATATATAGCTCCTCATCGACGTACTGTATGTGACCCGAGCACGTATTCTGGTTGTGGACGAGAGTGCGACGCGGGCAGAGACCGCGTCGGCACTCGAGGCTGGGGACAACAAGGTGTTCTGTGCTGACTCGCTCGCCGGGGCCCAGTTGAAGATGCGCGACCACCGACCCGATATCGTCGTGACCGAGTATCGGCTTCCCGACGGCACCGGGCTGGACCTGCTGCGGGAGTTTCGCTCCACATACGACCGACTGCCGGTGGTCGTGTACACGGCACACGGCAACGAGCGGATTGCGAGCGAGTGTATCGATGCGGACGTGTCGGCGTACATCCCGAAGAGTCGCGAGCGGGCGAGCGAGCGACTGCGCGAGACTGTCGAGGAACTCTCTGTCTCCGACGTTGCCGGGGCTGGCGGTGACGAACTGCCCGGGCCGAGTCCACGGAACATCGTCCGGGCGGTCGACGAGGCGCCGGTCGGTATCACGATCTCCGACCCCTCGCTGCCGGACAACCCTCTCGTCTACGCCAATCAGGGGTACGCCGAGTTGACCGGCTACGATGTCGAGGAGGTGCTGGGGCGCAACTGCCGGCTGCTGCAGGGCCCCGACACCGACGAGGAGCCGGTTGCGAGGATGCGCGAGGCACTCGACAACGAGAGGCCGGTGTCGGTGGAGCTGCTCAACTACCGGGAGGACGGCACGCCGTTCTGGAACCGGGTTACCCTCGCGCCGCTTTACAACGGAAACGAACTCAGTCACTACATCGGGTTCCAGGAGGATGTCACCGAGCGCAAAGAGGCCGAGGCGCTGGCCAGACAGCGAGCCGACGCGCTCCGCGAGGAACGACAGACGCTGGAACGCGTGCTGGGCCGTGTGAGCGGGCTCGTCAACAACGTGAGCCACGCGCTCGTGGCAGCCAGCAACCGCGAGGAGATAGAACAGCGGGTCTGTTCGGAGATTGCGACCACAGACGGCTACAACCACGCCTGGATGGGCGAGTCACAGGTCGCCGGGTCGACGATGACTGTCCGGGTCAGCGAGGGGGGCACCCAGCACATCGAGTCCGGCAGCAGCGCGCAGTTCGCGGGGACGGTTCTCGAGCGCGCGCTCGAGCAGGGCTCTGTTGTCGTCCCGACCAGCGACGACCGGGTTCCGCCCGCTGTTGCGCCCGAGCAGTTCGACTCCGCTGCGATGGCCGTGGTCCCACTCTCCTACCGGCGGACGACCTATGGGGTGTTGTGTGTCTACGCCGAGCGCGCGGAGGTGCTCGACCGGCGCGAGTCCGAGGTGTTCGAGGCGGTCGGACAGATGGTCGCCAGCGGACTCAACGCGGTCGAAACAAAACAGGTGCTCACGGCCGACCGCGTGACCGAACTCGGGTTCGAGATAACCGACGACCGGTTCCCGCTGATCGAACTGGCAAACCGGAGCGGCGGGTCGATCAGCTACAACGGTTCGACCATCGAGGATGGCAGTTCGTTCCGGTTGTTTGTCACACTCTCGGATATCGAGAGCGACGAGCCGTTCGGGAAACTGCTGTCGGCGTGTGATGGCATCCACAACGGGTACGTCATCGCCAAACGCGACCACACTGTCGCGGTCTCCATCGCGCTGGCCGACGGCCACCCGTTTGGCGAACTCGCGGAGTACGGCGGGACCGTGCAGGACCTGTCTGTCTCCGACAGCTCCGGGACGGCACAGCTACACATCGACCTGCCTATCGAGGGGGACTCCCGGTCGGTGCTCTCGGCACTCGAGGCCACCTACGACAGCGTCAGCCTCATCCGCCAGCGCGAGCGCGAGCGGGAACCCCAGCCCACCACCGCGTTCACCACCGCCGTGGCCGACCGACTGACCGACCGTCAGTACACCGCACTGGAGACAGCTTTCCTCAGTGACTACTTCGAGTTTCCCCGCCCCGTCTCCGGGGAGGAACTCGCCGAGTCGATGGACATCTCCCGCCAGACATACCACCAGCATCTCCGTGCGGCACAGCGCAAACTGCTCGAGGAGTTTTTCGACTCGAACTGACTCCGTTGCCACCCCGGCCACAGAACCTGTCGCCGTTGATAACAGTGCCTGGCGGTGTCGGTCTGGGCCGACTGCCCTGCCGTCCGCACGGACACCGACCATGACGTTTTAACATCCCGGGGGCAAATCGCAGATATGTTTGAGAAGGTAGGAAAGTTCCAGATACTCCTGGGGGTTATCGGGCTTCTCGGCCTCGTGGCAGTCGTGTTCTCCCTCGGTGGACTGTACGTGGTGTTGACCGGCGGCCCCGACGGCGGCAGTGCCGCCAGACTCCCGGCGGAGTTCACCTGTGACTCGTTCAACGGAGACCCCGATGTCGGCCACGGGGCAGCCTACGGTGTCACGATAAACACGACACTGGGCGCGCTGGACGACATCGAGGGTGGGACCACCGACGACGGGTTCGAGTTGCGGTTCAGCGTCTCCGACCCGAGTGTCCTCAACACGTCGGCACGCCATCCAGACGGGACACCCGTTCCCGTGGCGGTCCAGAACAGGACCGTGACAGTCGCGGACAACGATACGACACCGTTCCGGCTCTGGATCGACACCGCAGAGCGGGGAACCATCACCCGGTCGGAGCTAGATATCTGTCCGCCGGAGTCTGCCGGCTGACCGTTGCCCACAACCCGGGTCTGCCCCCCGATTTGCCGCTCCCGGTCACCCCCGGAACTGGAGTCGTCAGGTAGAATCTATAAGTAGGTGGCATGCCCAGAACGAACTGTTATGCAACGAATCCAGAGTGGTCGTCTCGACATCATGATCCACGGTGAGGCAACGGTGGAGGACCTGCCGGTCGACGGGATCTCGGCCGAGGACCTGACCGTCGCGGGGGTCGAGTCGTTCACGCCGTCGAACATGAGCGAACCGAAACTGTACCCCGGAGATGTCATCGTCGGCGTCACAGACGGCGAGATCGAGTTCGCCGAACTCATCTACGACAAACTCGACGATGCCGTTCTGGTCGTCCCGCTCGACTCCGGTTCGGTCACCTACGTCGAGGACAGCGTCTTCACGAAGCGGTTCTACCAGGGCGAAATCCACATCTACGACGACATCACGCGAGCAACGGCCGACTGGGACACCGAGTTCGTCGAGTCGAGAATCGAGCGACCCGAGATCAGCCGCGCACGGTAGAGCGCGGTTATCGACCCGCAGCACAGTTTCTCCGGGCCCCCGGGCGGTGACCCGGCCCGACTCTCTCAGCCGAACAGCGAGCCGAGAAAGGAGCTGTCGCGTGTCCGGACACCCTCGAACGAGACGAGGATGTTGTTGAGGTCGGTGAACAGTTTGGTTGCGTTGCGCCGGGTCTCCTTGTCGAGTTTCTCGGCCAGTTCGACGCGGTTTCGCTGCAGGTACAGCGCAGGCTCGTTACGGTCGAACTCGCCGTTGTTGATGTTGTGTGACTCGAAGTATGACCGGACCTGCCGGACGACGGAGCCGTCACCGTCGATGTGGTCGGTGGTGAGCCGGTCCGGAGCCGCCTCCGATGTGCGGATTGCCGTCGCGTAGGCTCCGTTGACGAGCTGGAGATACAGCTGGTCCGAGAGCACGTCCTCGATAGTGGCGTCCTCGCTGGCGCTGTACTCGCTCGCGAGTTTGACCGGGATGTCCATCAGCGGACTCTCCGTCTCGCCCCGGCCACGGGCCGGTTCCTTCCAGGCTGGCTTCTCCTCGAGCAGGGCGGCGACGTCCAGTCGGTCCTCGCCGAACAGCGAGATGAACGTCCCGACGTTGTCCGCGTCCTTTACCGGGATGACCGTCCAGCGACTGTCCAGCCCCTCCTTGCCGGCGTCCCGGAGCATCTGTGAGAGGACGTACAGGAACACGTGGTCCGCCTTCTGTTCGACCAGCAGCGTCTGTGGGTACACCAGCAGCGTGTCCATGAGGTCGAACTCGAAGACGTTTCGCAGCGGGAACCGGGTGTACTCGTCGGCTTTGGCGACGTCCGCGACGATGTTCTCCCCGTCGGGCGGGTCTCCGAGCACCATCCGGACCCGGTGGACGGTCTCCTCGTCGATCATGAACGGGGAGTGTGCCGTGTATATCGCCGAGTGTTTGCTCGCCAGTTCGTTTTTGAGGAACTCGAGAAACTCCTGTTTGGCCCTGGCGTGGAGGTTCAGCCCCGGTTCGTCGAGCAACAACACCAGGTCGTCGTCGGTCCGTTCGAGCTCGGAGAGCTGGCAGAACGTGGAGAAAAAGCGCCGGAAGCCGTGCGAGCGCTGCTCGAACTCGACGGTGACCCGCTGGTCGCGGTTCTCGACACGCACGTCAAGCACCGGTTCCCCCTCGGTGCCGGCCCGCTGGATACGGATGCCGATATCGCCGCTCTGACTCCAGTACTCCATTGCCCTGTCACTGACCGCCGCCGAGGCCGCCTCCAGTTCGGTGATGGTCTCGCGCCAGTCCTCGACCTCGCGGAGACTCTCGAGATCCAGACCGGCCACCGCCAGCAGCGAGAGAAACACGTGGTCTCCAGGCGAGAGGTCGCCGTTCTCGCGGCGCTCCAGCAGCGCCTCGATGTCGATCATCCCGTTCATCACGGAGTACTCCCCTACGAAGCGAAACGCCGGGAGCCGTTCCGAGAGCACCGTCCGCCCGATGTCGGCCGCCAGCGTGGGGACCGGCTCCCCGCCGAGTTCGGATTCGACTGTCTTGCGGGCTCCCTCCGACAGCGCCGTGACCGACTCCGCGCTGGCGAGTTCACTGTCTGTTTTCTCGCCAAAGTCGTGGGTCTCGCGCAGATGCGACAGACAGGCATCCTCCACGAGGGCGAGTTCCCAGTGGCGCTCGCTCGCGTAGTCTCTGTGGACTGTTATCTCGCGGTCGGCGACGATGCCCTCGGTGAACGCCGCCTCGATTGCGGCCACGTCGTCGTCGTCCAGTCGGAACCGCCCGCTCGCGACCACGTCCGGGTCCTCGTCGTGTCTGTCGCTGTACTCCGGCCACTCCTCCCGGGGGTACTCCGCGTACGGCACGTACTTTCCGTCACCGTATGCGGGATTGAGTTTCTCCGCTGCCCGCATGAACGCTGTTTTTCCCGACTCGTTTCTGCCAACCAGACACGTGAGATTGTCGATTTCGACCCAGCCTGTGTCGGTGAGACTCCTGTAATTTTGTACCCGAAGCTCTGTTACGTTCATCGTTTGTTCCTCTGCGCGTCGGCAAATAAAGGTTGGTTCTGACAGTGTCGGCCAGCCCAGCTCTCACTGTTTCGGTGACATTACGCCGGACCTGCCGGTCGAACGACGGCCACTCGTGGAGCCATCCACAGCGGTACGGCACCCGACGCGCGTGGCTCTCCGCCCTTTCCCGGACTGGCCCGGTCCGTGTTGTCCCGAGCCCGAACGCCTGTCGCCGCTGTGGCGCGAGTCGGTCGACCAATTCCGCAGGATTAAGCCCCTGCCGGCGGTAGATACAGCTATGACCGGACGCAACGACCCGTTCGGCGACATCGAGGAGCTGTTCGACCAGTTCGCGGACTTCGGTGCGACGCTGTCGGCCGACATCCCGGTCGACGTACTCGACAGAGAGGAGGCGGTAGTCGTCCTCGCGGACCTGCCTGGACGGGAGTCCGGCGAGATACAGGTCCGACTGGAGGACCAGCGGACCCTCCACATCGAGGCCCCTGCTCCTGCCGGCACAGACGAGGGCCAGTACGTCGTCCGCGAGCGGCCACGCGCGGAGGTGAGCCGCGCAGTCCGTCTGCCCGCGCCCGTCAGCGAGAGCGACACCGAGGCGAGTTACGACCAGGGCGTTCTCAGAGTGGAGCTGGGGAAACCCTCTGCGGGCGACGGCACCGAGATAGCGGTCAACTGAGCCGGCTGCACCGCTCTCTCACCGGGTCGTCAGACCCAAGCCCCGGCCCGCCGTACCCCCGGGTGATGACACTGAGCGCGACACTCGATACGACAGTCGACGAGGACGTGACGTTCACGTTCACAGTCACGAACACCGGCTCCGACCCGGTGGAGTTGACCTTCCGGAGCGGCAAGCGCGCGGACGTGGTGGTCACCGACACCGGGAGTGGCGAGGAGGTCTGGCGCTGGAGCGCGGGTCGGATGTTTACACAGGCCATCTCGACGGTGGAGTTGGCCGCCGGCGAGACACTCGACCGGTCGTTTACCTGGGGTGACCCGTCCGCCGGGAGCTACGAGGCCGAGGGGACACTCGCGGCCAACAGCCGAAGCGCGCCGGCGACGACGACGTTCGGCGTATAGCTCTGCGCCCGTGGTGATCGTACGACCGGTTACTCCCGGCGGGGAGCGAACTCCACCGCCGGTCGCTACCGCGGTGCCTGCTGGTGGATGAGGTTCCGCTGGACGGCGTTTGCCCCCTCGTAGATGACCGGCACCCGGACGTCGCGGTAGATGCGCGCGATGCGACGGTTGTCGAACACCGACCGGCCGCCGTGCAGCGACATCGCCCGCTCGGCACAGTCCGTTGCCGCCTCGGTGGAGACAGTCTTGGCGAGCGCGGCCCAGTAGCCCGGGTTGGTGCCCTCGGCGACCATGTCGGCGGCCCGCCAGTTCAGCGCGCGGGCCGACTCGAAGGCCATGCGCATCTCCGAGAGTTCGTGCTGGACGGCCTGGAACTCGTCGACGGTTCTCCCGAACGCCTCGCGGTCGGTGACAAACGACTCGGCCTCCTCGATGGCCCCGGCAGCCAGTCCGAGTCCGTGGCCACCGACCACGACCCGGCCGTGGTTGAAAAACTCCGCGACCATATAAAAGCCCGCGCCGCGGGTGCCGATGAGGTTCTCCTCCGGGATGCGGCAGTTCTCCAGCGTGATGTGTGCCTGCTTCGAGGCGCGAAACGCCATCTTCTCGTCGACGTGTTCGGCGCTGTACCCGTCGGTGTCTGTTGGCACGATGAACATCGAGTAGTTGCTGTACCGGTCGTCGGAGTCGCCGGTTTTCGCGTAGAGGGTGACCCAGTCGGCCTCGACACCGTTGCCGACCCAGTACTTCTCGCCGTCGAGCACCCACTCGTCGCCGTCCAGGTCTGCCGACGTCCGCATCCCCGCCAGGTCACTCCCCGTCTCCGGTTCCGACACCGCGAGACCGGTTATCTGCTCGTGGTTGGCGACGGGCCGGAGATACTGGTCTTTCTGCTGTTCGCTCCCGTAGTCGGCGAGCATCTCCGCGCCGAAACTGGCGAGTTGCAGCGTCAACCCGATGCCCGCGTCCGCCCGGTAGAACTCCTCCGCCATCGCCAGCATCTCGTGCAGCGAGAGTCCGCGGCCACCGTACTCCTCGGGAATATCGCCCGCGACCAGTCCAGCCCTCTGGCCGGCCTCCAGAATCTCCCACGGGTAGTCGCCGCTCTCGTAGTAGGCCTCTGCGTTGCCTGCGATGTGTTCCCGAGCAAACGCCCGGGCCTCCTGTTTGACATCGCGGGCCTGTTCGGGCACGATGCTCTCGTCCAGCAGGTCCATACAATCCGAACGGGACTACCACAGAAATATCGCCTGCCTAACGAATATCAACCTTCATATATATTCGAACCACTGCCATTAAATGTCGCTGCCGGTGTGAGTGACCCACGCTCGTCACCCCGCAGTGGTCGTTTCCTCGTATATCACCGCGTGGTCGACGGAGAGGCGGACGGTCACCTCGGAACCGTCTGTCAGGGCTGGTTCGTTCGTGCTCGCCAGTCTGATTCCGGCGCGCTCGCCGGCCCGCCACCAGTCGGGGCTCTCGCTGTTGAACGGTCCGGTCGGGCCGGCCCGGAACCCCTCTGTGGCGAAAAACGGCACCGGAGGCTGGTGGTCCAGTCGGGTCCCGTCTATCTCGACTGTCAGGTTCAGTCTGGACACGTCGAGTGTCTCTCCGCCCTCGTGTGTGAGCGCGACGCGGTCGGTCCCGCTGTCGACCGAGAGCGAGAGACTGGCAGACGGCGTCTCGTCGAGGTCCTGTGTCGTCAGGACCGCCCCCACCGAGAGCGCGAGAACAACTGTCACCCCCACCAGCAGAATCGTGCCGAGAACGGGCGACACACCGCGCGCGTCCGCTGCGGTGGCAGAGTTCCCGGTCGTTGCGCGCACCATGCGCCCGGTGGTCGCCTCCTCTTACTTGAACGCACGTCTTCTGACCACGCCCGGGACCGTCGCTACATGTCGAGGCCGTAGTAGTACTTTGTTCCGAAGTACACGAACCACGTCATCCAGATTGTGAACACGGCAATCCAGACGGCGTACTGGAACACCGGAGACGGAACAACGAGGTACGCGAGCGCCAGGAGGGCAACGACACTCACGCCCGCGGCGTAGTCCCAGCGGTCGAGCAGGTCGAACATTATCTGGCTGTTCTCGTCTCCGTGTAAAAGAACTGCCGACTGCCAAGGACTGTTTCGGCCACCTGAGCGTGGATACCGTTGTCCCGGTACATATTTGTGGTCTCTGTCCATACTGCCGGTATGTCTGTCGCAGCAAGGCTGTCAGCGTCGCTCGCTGATTTCGGGTCACGCTCGATCGTCACGCACGCAATCATGGCGATTGGCTTCGCCGGTGCAGTGGTCACCGGCCTGTTCGTCCAGGGACAGATCGGGCTGATTTCGATGGTCGCGTTCATCAACTTCACCGCGGGGATGTGGATCTGTCAGTCGGTCCACTCACTGGGCAACGCCACCCGGGACAGCGAGTACAACGGTGTCCTGATGGAGGTGCTGCGACGTGTCTAGCGAGTCGGGACTCGATGTTGCCCGACTCGGTCGCACGCTCACGCTCATCGGGTTCGTCACGGCGGTGTTTCTGTTACTCGCGGTCAACCGACTCGAGGGCGACGTTCGCCAGGTCGGTGTGGTCGTCATCGGTGCTGTCGCCTTTATTACCGCCATCGTCGGCTTCCTGATCGCCGCGGTCAGTGCCTTCGACGGTAACGTGTAGGTCACACGCCGCGCGCGCTGTCGGCGTGTTGCTCGATGTTCTCCCAGACCGTGGTCATCCGCTCGCCGGTTTTCTCGACGAGTCCCTCGACAGCCTCGTCGCGGCCATCGGGGGCACACCCCAGGTCGCGGATTGCCTTTGCCGCCGAGACGTGGTGGACGTGAACCTGCCCGTCGGGTGTCTCGTAGACAGCGGTCGTACAGGGGAGCATCCCGGCGAGTCGCTGGTCGATGGCGAGTGCGTCGTGTGCGACCTCGGGATGACAGACGACAATCAGTGCGGTCCGTTCGACCTGGGTCCCGAGCATCCCCTCGACCATCTGGTCGAGTCGGGTCAGTTTCACCGTCTCGAACTCCGCGAGTTCGTGCTCCAGTTGCACGAACGGGACGGCGTCCTCGAAACTCAGCTCCAGCGTGGTGTGCATCGCCTCCCGGGCGGTCGGACTCGGCTCACCCGGCGGCGGTGCCGTCGAATCGCTCATACCACTCACTGTCTCGCTCGTAATAAAAAAGCTGGTGTCGACGACAGTTCCGGGTGAGCAAGGTACAAACCCGGCCGTCGAGGGAGAACCCCACGACGAACCCGGTAGAGCGGCGACGAGTGCCCGCGGCGGCCGGTGTCGGCGCGGGCACCACCGGCACCCGGGGGAGTCCTCGGGACCGGTCGAACTGGACAGGGCGTGTCCTGTCGTCACTGTGCGGGCCGTGGTCCGACGTCACTGTCGGCCCCCGCCGGTCTGAGCAGATTGACCCACCCGGCCAGCAGACCGAGCAGGAGTCCGGTGAAGTGGGCGATGAGCGCGACCCCCTGGGAGGCAGTCGCGACGGTCACCACAGTCGCGAGTACGATGAACACGAAGTAGGTCACCCACCCCGGCACGTCCGCAACAGCGCCCAGTCCCGCGACGAGACGGTTGCTCGCGAGCAGATAGCCAAGCAGTGCAAACACCGCGCCGCTGGCACCCAGCACGCCGCCCGTCGCCGCGACGTCGACAACCGGGACGAACCCGACGACGTCGCTGACTACCGGGCTCTCCGCGAGGAAATCGCTCAGCACGATCTCCGCGACACCCGATACCATCCCCGTTACGAGGAAAAACAGGTGAAATCGCAGTCGCGTCGTCGCGGCGGCCACCGCGTAGCCAAACAGAACCAGCGCCACGGCGTTCGATATCAGGTGACCGGTGTTGGCGTGGGCGTAGACGCTGGTCACGACCGTCCAGGGGTTCTCCTGGAGCGGTGCCGAGAGTACGAACAGTCCTGTTACCGTGTCCACCAGACCCACCAGAAACTGGAGCGCGAACACTCCAACAAAGACGACGAGCAGGTCCAGTATCGGTGACCTCGAGCGCTCTGTCATCGACTGTTACTAGTCACTCGACAAATATAATACTCCCGGATACCGGGAGCGAAAATCATAATTCCCCCGGCCACATTGAGTTCTGTATGAACAGTGACCAGTGGATCGCAATCTTCCTTGTTGTCATCATGGTCGTATCCGGCATCTCTATGGGTGCCGTTGCCGTCCTGTGAGTCAAACAGTATAACGCACAGGGCTGTGACAGACACATGAGCGACCCGGGAGTGTCGGTTGTTCGGACAACAGGGGGGATGTCCAGTTCTGTCCGTAGATAGGTCGGGACCCACCGGACCGTCTCGCGGGGGTGTCGCCCGCCTGTGCTCGGAGATGTCCCGAGCACACACCGGGACGGAGCGGCCACAACGGACAAGCGTCTGCAGGCCAACCTTCTCCCAGGAATGGGCGTGACCGAGCGGTTCGCAGACGACCTGCCGTTCGACCCGGAGAGCACAGCGGTCGACGACGAGGCGGTGCTTGACCTGCTCGACCCGGTCGTCCAGGAGTGGTGGGTCGAGCAGTTCGGCGAGTTTGTCCCACAGAACGGGGGGTTTTTCACCCCACCGCAGAAGGAGGCGATTCCGCTCATCCACGAGGGAGAGAACGCGCTCGTCTGCTCGCCGACCGGCAGCGGAAAGACACTCGCCAGTTTCACCGGCATCATAAACGAACTGTTCGGGCGTGCCCGCGCGGGCGAGAACGAGCAACACACCGGGGAGAGCGAGCAGGTGGCCGGCGAACTGGAGAACAGCGTCTACTGTCTGTACATCTCACCGCTGAAATCCCTCGCGAACGACATCCACCGGAACCTCGAACTGCCACTCTCCGAGATTACGGAGACACTCGACGAGCGCGGCGAGTCGGTCGAGATACGCCACGCGATTCGCCACGGTGACACGAGCGACAGCGAGCGCCAGCGGATGCTCCACGAGACGCCACACATCCTCAACACGACGCCCGAGACGCTGGCTATCCTGCTGAACTCCCCGAAGTTCCGCGAGAAACTGCGGACCGTCGAGTACGTCATCGTCGACGAGATTCACAGCCTCGCGGAGAACAAGCGCGGCACCCATCTGTCGGTGTCGCTGGAGCGTCTGGAGGCGCTGGCACACGGTTCGCCCACCCGTATCGGCTGTTCCGCGACGGTCGAACCGCTCGACACGATGGCCGAGTTCCTCGTCGGGTGTACGGACGGGACCGACCCGGAGCCGGTGCCCCGCGAGTACGAACTCGTGGACACCCGGTTCGTCCGCGAGTTCGACATCGAACTCACCTGTCCGGCCGACGACCTGATACACACCCCGTCGGGGGTCATAAACAACCGGTTCTACGAGCAGTTACACGAGCAGATACAGGCCCACACGAACACACTGGTGTTCACGAACACCCGGTCGGGGGCAGAGCGCGTGTTGCACAACCTCCGCGACCGGTTCGACGGGTACGACGAGGCAAACTCCGGCTGTCACCACGGCAGTCTCTCGAAGACACGCCGCGAGGAGATAGAGCGGGCGCTAAAGGCCGGCGAACTGGACGTGGTGACCACCTCCACGTCGCTGGAACTGGGTATCGACATGCCACACCTGGACCTCGTGGTTCAGGTCGGGTCACCAAAGTCGGTGGCGGCACTGCTCCAGCGTGTCGGCCGGGCCGGCCACCAGGTCGGCGACACGGTGACCGGCCGTGTGGTGGCGCTGGACCGGGACGAACTCGTCGAGTGTGCCGTGATGCTCCGGAAGGCCGAGGCGGGTTTCGTCGACCGGGTGTTCGTGCCGGAGCGGGCACAGGACGTCGCCACACAGCACGTCTACGGGATGGCGATAAACGGGCCACGCCCGGAGCAGGAGATTCGGCGCATCCTCCGCCGGGCCTACCCGTACCGCCGCTACGGTGACCGGGAGTGGGAACAGCTCATGCGCTACATGACCGCCGACTACGGCGGGATGGAGGAAAAGAACGTCTACGCGAAAATCTGGCGGGACACGAACGACCCACCCGACGGTGAACACCACTACGAGGCGTTCGACGTCGGCGAGCGGCTCATCGGGAAGCGCGGTCGACTCGCCCGGGTCATCTACATGACCAACATCGGCACCATCCCGGACTCGTTTACCTGTGGCGTGCGCACACGGTCGGGCGACGAGTGGGTTGGACAGCTCGACGAGGAGTACCTCGACACGCTGGAGACCGGCGACGTGTTCGTGCTCGGCGGGGACCGCTACGAGTTCCGCTACCGCCGCGGGTCGAAGGTGTACGTCGACCCCACCAGCGCGCGCCCGACCGTTCCCTCGTGGTTCTCCGAGCGACTGCCGCTCTCCTACGACCTCGGGCAAGAGATTCTGGCCTTCCGGCGGGCGGTGCTCGACCGTCTCGCGGCGGGCGGACGGACGGCGGTGCGGGTCTGGTTGCGGGAGAGCCCCCTCGACGAGCACAGCGTGCAGGCGATAACGCGGATGTTCGACCAGCAGGTCCGGTACGCCGGCACGGAGAGTGTGAGCACCGACGAACGGCTGGTTATCGAGGAGCAACTGGACAAGGGGGAGTACCGACGACACTACTACGTTCACTCGAACTACGGGCGGCGGTTCAACGACGGGCTCTCGCGCCTGCTCGCCTACCGGTGTGCACAGGAGGCAAACGCGAACGTGGCCGTGGCGGTCGCCGACCACGGGTTCACGCTCTCCCTGCCGCTGAACCGGAAGGTCGACCTGGCCGGACTGCTCGCGGAGGTCGACCCCGCGGAGGTGCGGGCGGACCTGCGTGCGAGTCTCCAGGGGACTGACCTGCTCAAGCGGTACTTCCGCATCGACGCCACCCGGTCGCTGATGATTCTGAAACGGTACAAGGGCTACGAGAAATCCGCCAGCCAGCAACAGGTCAACAGCGAGATGCTGCTCGGGTTCGCCGAGGACCTCGAGGAGTTCGCGGTCGTCGAGGAGACCTACCGCGAGATACTGGAGGACAAACTCCACGTCGAGGGAATCGAGAGAGTGCTGGGTGCGATTCGAGACGGCGAGGTGGAGGTGGTCTCGACACGGGTGGACTCGCCCTCGCCGATGGCGTTTGGCCTGGCGACGCTGATGGCCTCGGACGTCGTGCTCGCGGAGGACGAGTCCCGCGTACTCCGGGAGTTCCACCAGCGCGTACTCGACGAAATCGGGGGTACAGACGGGGACGTGGGCACGGAGGCCGACTGAGAAATCTGCCCGGCGCTCCTGTCCCGATATGGGCCCTGTTCCGGCGCCCACCGACTGTCTGGCCTGTCAGGTAGCCGGGCCGTCGGGCGGTGTCGCAAGATAGATGAACAGCGGCCTACCACTGAGAGATATGAGCAACAGCACGCCGGAGACCCGCCGGTTCGACCCCGGCGAGATCGAGCCCCGGTGGCAGGACGCGTGGGACGAGGCCGACGTGTTCCACGTCGACGACGACGC
>JAQCNG010000123.1 GCA_028275145.1 Halovenus sp.
CCAGACGTTCTGTATAGCGTTATACGATTTATCTCGCGGACTCTCGACCGACACTCACAGAACTGCGTAGATATACTGCTCGTAGACATCCCGGACACGGTCGCCCCAGTCGTGGGTGTAGGTGTCGATGATGTCCTGGGCGACATCACCGCGGAGATACTTGACGACGCCGCGGTCACCCGTACGGTCCCGGAGATGTGTCGTGAAGAAGTGCCGGAAGTAGTGGGGTGTGACGTTCTCCTCGGGGCCACCGCCCTCCCGGTACCAGCCTGCGTCACGAGTGTGTTCGGTGACGATGTGGTGGACAACGTCCGGTGTGAGTCGCTGGCCCCACTGTTTGCCGGTGCTGACAAACAGCGGGTCTGCGGGTGAGACGGGGTCGGGCCGCACCGCGAGCCACCGCTCCAGCACGGTCGTGAGCTCCCCGTCGACGGGGATTGTCGTCTCTCGTTTGCGTTTGTTCGAGGCTGTCCGGCGCTCGCCGTTGTAGACCGTCGAGCCAGCGGGTGTGCTGTCGACGTACAGCGAGTCCGGGCGACCGTCGAGTCGGGGGCGGTGGGCGGTCCCCAGCGGGGAATCGGCGAGAAACAGGTCACGCGTATCGAGATTGCAGAGTTCACCCGCCCGGATACCCGTCTTGAGCAACGTCACGACGACTGCCCGGTCCAGCGGGTGTGCTATCGAGGCGACGAACGACCGCATCTCCGCGACAGAGATATCACGACGTGCGGGGTCGGTGCTTATCTCCTCGTCGAGTTCCTCCAGTACCACCGCCATCGGGTTCTCCGAGAACGCATCCACTCTGGTCATGTACTCGTAGAACCGATGGAGGTAGGAGGCGTAGGTGGCGACGGTACTCTCGCCGACGTCGCCGCGCAACTGGTGGATGTAGGCCATGCAATCCCGGTGATTCGCCGACGCGAGCCCCAACCCCCGGGAGTCCAGATAGCCCCGGAACTCACGCAGGACACGCCCGTACGCCTCGCGCGTGCGCGAGGACTTCCCCTGATAGGTGATATCCTCGAGAAAGTACTCGACGTGGTCCTGACCGGCTTCCTCCGGCCCACCGTCCGGATCCAACTCGCTCACGCGCTCTCACCGTCCTCGAGGACGTACCCGCCCTGACGGCCGCTGTAGCGCAGTTCGTCGTTCTCCTGGAGACGCTGCAGTGTCGTCTCGAGTTGGGACTCGATATCCCCGGTGACCGCCGCGAGCAACGCATCCCAGGAGAGTGGGGCCGACGCTGCGAGCTCCTCGCGCACCTGGTCGTCCAGCGACTCCTGGCTCTCACCGTTGCTCGCTGCGGGTGCTGTCTCTGGCCCCTCTGGACCGAACTCACGGCGACCGGCCTGGACCATCGACCGAACGAACTCGCTGCGACTCATCCCCAGTTGCTCGGCGTGTTCGTCCCACTGGTCTCGCTGGTAGGCCGGAACGTACGTCTGGACGACAGTTCGGGCGGTGTCGCGATCGGATTCTCCCATATCTGCTCTGTCGAGCCCCCGCAACTTCAATGTGATGGCAGTTATCTATCTAAGGGAACTTAGATGGGTAAATACTATCCTCAATCGACGGTCTCAGCGCCCCTGCACAGCGTGTAATATTAGAATACCATCTAAACGAATCTGCCCGTCGAGTCGGACAGCACATTCGGGATACTAACATCTAAATTACACTCTCGGCTGTCTCCGGGGAGAGGCTCTCCTGTTTTGCTGTCCGGTGAGTCTCCCGAGCCACTGGTCCAACGGTGGCTCTCTCCCTGATACGGGTGCATTATAACGGGGTAGATATCCTGTGGTGGCCACGGCGTCTCGTCGGCACATCTGTGCGCCCACCTCGGAGACACGTGTCTCACAGGCGTCATAGAGCGTGGCGTACCCGGCCCGGCCGTCAGACAGGGGGGCCACTCACCCCGTTGGCTCCGGTCCCGTTTCTCTCCTTCGGCCCGGGTGGCTCTCGTCCCGGTGAGCGTCGACACTCGGCGCGGAACTGTCGGTATCCGGGGCGTTCCCCCCGTGCCAGGTGTCTCGTCCGGGCGGTCGCTGCACCTCAGACGGGAACTGGCCCTGCTGACCGTCTCGCACGGCCCGCGGGTTCTTTGCTTTGCCCCCTGTCCCTGCTCGCTGTCGCCCCGGCCCTCAGTGCCGTCCGCTACAGGGTCCCCCGTCGTAACGTCCGAAGGCATCCGTTGGTGAGTCTACCCGGGATACCGGGTTGTCTGGTCCGTGGAATCAGACCCGGGTCGGCCCACGCAACTCGACGACTGAACTGGGTTTCACACCGAAACCAACTGTCGGGGCTGTTCGACCCCGACCACCGACCGGAACTGTTGATCTCCTGCCCACGGAACACCGGCGGTTCGGAACCGTGTCTAGGTCAACACCTCCTGGGACCCCTGGCTCTCCGTCGAGTTGTTGCCGTGAATCCGGGGCCCCCCGGTCGGACGTCGACGCTCCCCGTGACGAGAGCCCGCTCTTTCGTGGATATCTCGAAACGACCGCGTTCGTGAGTCGCAACTGTCCCCGGTCGGCGCAAACGCACCGCTCGTCTGTTTCCTGTTGTTTCGTAATAAAAACTGGTTATTGCAGTTTTCTCGAATGTCGGGAACTGCGCGGCCGGAGTAAATCATATGACGCTATATCTATTGCTCGCCGACTGGCTGTCTGTGGCTGGTGCGCCCGGAAACAGCAGACGGCTGTCCCCGCGCTCGTCGCCAGTGGGCTCCCGACAACTGTATACATCCGCCCCACAACCAGACCGGTATGAGCAAACTCGCAGATATCGGTACCGTCGGCGTCGTCGGTGCGGGCACGATGGGAAGCGGTATCGCACAGGTCACAGCGGCCGCCGGCTACGACGTAATCGTTCGTGACGTCGAGTCGGAGTACGTGCGGGATGGGCTGGAGTCGGTCGAGTCGGGACTCGAACGCGACGACAGTCTCGACGGCGGGGCAGTCCGGGCCGCACGCGACCGGGTCCGGGGGACGACCAGACTCGACGAGCTCGCGGAGGCGGACCTCGTCGTCGAGGCTGCCGCCGAGGAACTCGGGGTGAAACAGGACATCTTCGCCGACCTCGACCGGACCTGCGCCGACGGGGTGGTGCTCGCGAGCAACACCAGCACCCTCTCGATTACCGCTATCGCGGCCGCGACCGACCGGAGTGAGCGGGTCGTGGGTATCCACTTCATGAACCCGGTGCCGGTGATGCCCGGGGTGGAGGTGGTGGTCGGCGAGCACACCACAGCGGAGACTGTAGCGTTCGCACACGCGTTCGCGGAGGACCTCGGCAAGACAACCTGGGAGTCTGACGACAAGCCGGGGTTCGTGGTGAACCGCGTGCTGATGCCCTGGATAAACGAGGGTATCCGCGCGTACGACGAGGACGTCGCCTCGAAGGAGGACATCGACACGGGTCTCAAACTCGGGACGAACGTCCCGATGGGTCCGCTCGAACTCGCAGACCACATCGGTCTCGATATCGTGTTGCAGGCCAGCGAGACACTCCACGAGGAACTCGGCGACCGCTACAGGCCGGCGTACCTGCTCAGGCGCAAGGTAGAGGCGGGTGACCTCGGCAAGAAAACCGGCAAGGGGTTCTACGAGTACGGCGAGTGAGCACGACCCGCCACGGGGGACCCGCCGGTCGGGCGGTGGTTTCTGCCCGGATCCGCCGGGTCAGCGACTGTCGTCGGGTCCGGTCTGTGCGTCCCCGTCCCCGACCGGTCGATAGGAGAGTTCGTACCCCTCGGGGACCCGACGAACGTCGGCGACATCGTAGAACTGTATCTGCCGTTCCTGTTTTGTCGTCACCGGAAACTCGTAGTTGACCGCCTCGTACGCGAACGTCTCGCCCGCGGCCCGGCGTTGCTCGACAAACGACCGGTGGGCGTCGAGTCGTTGCTCGAGGACCTCCCGGGAGTAGCCGGGAACGTCCGCGACGCGGTCCGCGAACACCTGGACGAACTCCTCGTCGAGTTCGTAGCCGACGGAGTTGCGGCCGGCGACCATCGCGGCGAGTGTGGTCGTCCCCGTGCCCCAGAACGGGTCGAGAACGGTGTCGCCGTAGACGGAGTACATGCTGACCAGTCGGTAGGGAACCTCGAACGGGTAGGCACCGGAACGCTCGCGCAGGTCGTCGTGTGCCAGCGACTGGAGCTCCCCTCTGATCTCGGTCCAGACGTCCGAGAACCACCGGTTGCGCTCCTCCCAGAAGTATGCCGCACGGTACCGGCGGTCCGCACCGGGTTCGAACCGACGGCTGTCCGTGCCGTTACGGAACACGAGGATGTACTCGTGTTCGAGCGTGACGTAGGCGTTGGGGGGCACCATCCCGGAGCCCATGAACTTCGCGCCGGAGTTGACCGGCTTTCGCCAGAGCAGTTCCGGCAACGGTTCGAAGCCGAGTGCCTCGAACGCGTCGACGACCCGGGAGTGGTTCTGGAACACCCGGAAACTCCCGTCGACGGTCCGTGTCGCGTCACCGACGTTGACACACGCGATGCCACCGTCGACCAGCACCCGGGCCAGCTCTGCCCAGACTGCCTCGAGTTCCTCGTGCATCCGCGCGAACGCGGCCCGGCCCTCACCGCTCTCCAGAAGTTCCTCGATGTCCGGGTCGAGTCTCGCAAAGAGGTCGTCCCACATCTCGACCATCGGGTACGGCGGGGACGTGACCACGAGTTCGACGGAGTCGTCGTCGAGTTCCGACAGGTCCCGCGAATCACCGACGGTGACACGGTGGCTGGTCTCCATCGGGTGACCGTTCCCGGTGATGGCCTGTTAATGTTGTGTCCCGGGCCGTCCACCGGGGGCCAGATCCGGCAGAGACGGCACCCGTCGAACGGTGGTCAGCCGAACAGCTGTCCAGCGCTGGTCTCGGCGATGTCGACGACGATTCCGAACCCGGGCAACAACAGGACTGTGGCGAGCAGTGCAAGCGCGATTGCGGCGTACAGACCCCTCGGATACTCGGTGATTTCGAGGTCGTCCGCGGGCTCTTCGGTCCACATTGCCTTTACCACACGGCTGTAGTAGAACACCGAGATTGCGCTGTTCGCGACGAGTGCAACCGCCAGCAGGACAACGCCGCCGTCGATGGAGGCAAACAGGAGGTAGAACTTCGAGAGGAAGCCAGCCCCGACCGGGAGACCGGCCAGCGAGTACAGAAACACCGTCATGGCGATGGCGGCGAACGGTGCCTGCTCGCGGAGGCCGTTGTAGTCCTCGATGCGACGGCCGAGACCCCAGTACTCGCCCAGCGCGATGATGAGAAAGGCACCGGTGTTCATGAAGCCGTAGACGAGCAGATGCGCCATGCCCGACCCGAGAACAAACGCCTGGTCGGCGTCGCCGGTCAGCGCCGCGAGCGCGATGAGCGCGAACCCGGCGTGGCCAATCGAGGAGTACGCCAGCATCCGTTTGACCTCCTCCTGGCGCAGCGCGGCCAGATTGCCGAGGGTCATGGTCACGATTGCGAGCACCTGGACCGCGGCGACCCAGTCTATCACCGCGGGGGCCTCGTCGACGAAGCCGATTACCTCGGTGAACACGCGGAAGGTGACGACGAACCCGGCCGCCTTCGACGCCGAGGAGAGAAACGCCGAAACCGGCGCGGGGGCACCCTCGTAGGCCTCCGGCGCCCAGAAGTGAAACGGCACCGCCGCCATCTTGAACGCGAAGCCCCCGAGGATCATCAGGAGACCGAAGCCGAGAACCGCCGAATCCTCGACGGCCGGGCCGCCGGGCGTGATGGCGTCGGCGACCGGTTCGAACGCGAGACTGCCGGTCGCGACGTAGACAAGCGAGATGCCGTAGGCCAGGATTGCCGAGGACAGCGCGCCGACCAGGAAGTACTTCAGGCCGGCCTCGACACTCCCCTTGTTGTTCTTTAGCGAGGCCACCAGTGCGTAGGAGGGCAGTGAGACCAGTTCGATGCTGATGAACGCGACGACGAAACTGTTCGCGACCGCGACCAGCGCCATCCCGGTCGCCGAGAGCAGGGTCAGACTGTAGAACTCGGCGCGATGGGGGTGGTCGTGCAGGTAGTCGTAACTCGCGAGCGTCACCAGCACGACGACGCTCGCGACGATGGCGGTGAAAAACAGCGCCATCCCGTCCACGACGATGTTCCCGTCGAACAGCGTTATCGCGCCGTTTCCGGCCGGTTGGCCGGTCCCGCCGACCAGATACCAGACGGTGACCGCCAGCGCCGCGAGACCGCCACCTGTCGCGAGCGCCGCCAGCAGGCCGCCGCGGTCACCGTCGACGTCCACGGCGTCGACGAGCAACAGCAACAGCGCCGTCACCACGAACACGCCGGCAGGTGCGAGCGCCGCCCACTCGGGGAGTGTGCCGAGCGTCATCGGACCCACCCTCCGGTGAGCGCGCCGACGGCACTCTGTGTTCCGCTCCCCGACGAGACCCCGCCGTTCTCGACGAGCGGCGAGACGGCGTTCTGGATCGCCTCGTAGACGATATCGGGGTTGACACCCAGCACGACGATGAGCGCGAGCAACACGAGCATCGGAGCGATGTCGTGGGCCGGTGCGCGCCCGATGTCGTAGTCAGTTTCGAGGCCGAACCCGCCGAACAGCGAGCGCTGTATCCCCCAGAGGAGATAGCCCGCGACGATGACGATGCCGAACATCGCGAGCGCGGTGACGAGCGGTGCCGCCGGGATGGTCGCGGAGTCGAACGCGCCGATGAACACGAGCACCTCGGCCGCGAAGCCACTCATCAGCGGGAGTCCCATGTAGCCAAACGCCCCGGCGATGAATATCCAGGCGGTGTAGGGCATCCGGTCGGCCAGTCCGGCCATGTCACCCACCATGCGGGTGTGGGTGGCGTTGTAGACAACACCGACGGCCATGAAAAGCAGCGCGGAGATGAGGCCGTGACTGATCATCTGGAAGGTCGCCCCGCCCATGCCGTGGGCGGTGAACGCGACCAGGCCGACGACCACGTACCCCATCGAGGAGATAGAGGAGTAGGCGACGATTCGCTTGAGGTCCTGCTGTGCGAGCGCGAGCATCGCCCCGTAGACGACACTGATGACGCCGATAGCCGCAATCGGGGCCGCGAGGTCCTCGGCCACGCCGGGCAGCATGGTGAAGTTGAACCGCAACAGCGCGTAGGTCCCCATCTTCAGGAGCACGCCCGCCAGGATGACCGACACCGGTGTCGGGGCCTCGACGTGGGCGTCCGGTAGCCAGGTGTGGAACGGGACGACCGGCACCTTGACCGCGAAGCCCAGAAACAGGAGCACGAACGCGCCGAGTTCCAGCGCCGCCGGGTCCACCGTGACCGTCTCGCCGAGGAGGCCGACATCGATTGAGTCGAGATTGCCGGCGAGCAACTGCTGGGAGATCTCCGGCAGACTGAGCGCGGTCAGCGAGTCGCCGAGACCGAGAACCAGCGCGAACAGGCCGGTGAACATCACCAGCGAGCCGAGGTTGGTGTAGACGAGGAACTTGATGGCGGCGTACTTCCGGCGTGGGCCCCCCCACCCCGCGATGAGCACGTACATCGGGATGAGGACGAACTCCCAGAAGACGAACCAGACAAAGAAATCAAGCGCCGTGAACACGCCGATCAGTGCCGTCTCCAGCAGGAGCACGAGTCCGTAGAACTGTGACTCGCGCTCGTCGATCGGCGTCCACGAGGAGACGAGCGCCAGCGTCACCAGCACCACCGTCAGGGCGAGCAACGGGAAACTCACGCCGTCGACGCCGACGTACCACTGGAGCGTGTACGGGCCAAACTCGAACCAGGTCTCTCTTGTCTCGAAGGCGATTTCGCCCCCGGTGAGTGCGTTGCCGGAGGCGTCGTACTGTGTCCACATGACCACCACGCCCGCGAGTGGCAACAGACTGAGCGCTGTCGCCAACTTCCCCGCGTAGCGGTCCGGCGCGGCCAGCACCACCAGTGCGCTCAGGAACGTCGCCACGAGGAGAAACTCCACGAACATCAGACCCACCACCCCTCGGCGAGACCGAACACGACGAGCAAAAGCACCAGCCCCAGCACCAGCAGGGCGGCGTAGTTACTGACGATGCCGGTCTGGATGCGACGGAACCGTGTGCCAAGCGCCTGCGTAATCGCACCGGCACCGTTGACGATGCCGTCGAGGATACCCTGGTCGAAGCGGTTCGCGACGAGCGCAACCGACAGCCCCACGTCGCGACCCAGCCAGACCTGGTACTCGTCCTGGTAGTAGTTGTTCGCCAGCACCGTCCGGACGCGTCCGAGTCTGGTCGTGTGTGGCCCCGGGTCGGGGTCGCGGTAGAGCGACACCGCGACGCCAACACCGACCAGTGCGAACACCAGCGCGACCACACCCGGTCCGACCGGCGATATCCCCGCGAGTTCGTAGCCGGCGAAATCGTGCAGCAGTGTCTCGACGTAGTACGCCTCCGAGAGGACGAACTCGCCGCTCTCGGTCGTGAGACCGCCGAACCCGTCGAGGGTCCCCCCTTTCAACCACTCGTTCAGAAAGAGCGCGTCCTCGCCGATGACCTGCTTTACCGTCCCGAGGTTCAACACACCGGCGACGGTTGCGAGCACACCGAGCACCACCAGCGGGAGTTTCATGCTCCAGGCAACGGGGTCGGGGTCGGCCGCGGTGTCAGTCCGTGGCTCGCCGTGGAACGTGAGCAGCACCATCCGGAAGGTGTAAAGCGCCGTCACGACGACAGCCAGCAGCCCGAACGCGTAGGCCACGAGCAGGACATCGGCTCCCCCGAGCGCGTGGTCGAGTGTCTCGAACAGCACCTCGTCTTTCGACCAGAACCCCGAGAGCGGGAAGATTCCCGCGAGGGCGAGTGACCCCGCGAGAAACGTGTAGTAGGTGACCGGCAACTCGTTTTTCAGACCGCCCATCTCCCACATGTTCTCCTCGTGGTGCATGGCGATTATCACCGCCCCGGCACCGAGGAACAGCAGCGCCTTGAAGATGGCGTGGGTGGTGAGGTGAAAGACCGCGGCGGTGTAGCCGCCACCGCCAAGCGCGAGCATCATGTACCCGTACTGTGAGATAGTCGAGTACGCGAGCACCTGCTTGAGTTCCTGCTTGACCAGCGCCATCGTCGCGGCAAAGAGCGCGGTGAACCCGCCGACGAGCGCGATGATGGCGAGCACCGTCGGGGAGAGCGC
>JAQCNG010000129.1 GCA_028275145.1 Halovenus sp.
AGTGGCGGAGCGTTCCACTGTACGAACGACGGGTGCCACGTCACGACGTTTGAGGGTGATATAAACGGCGCTATCAATATCGCACAGCGGGCAGACCCGTGGGGAGAGAGCGTGCCGCTGAAACCGGCAGGCAATGACTCGCCTCGGGATGGGAGTGCCTGTGACAGCACCACAACCCACACCGAACAGAGCCAATCAGAGCAGATGACGCTCGGTGATTTCGGGTCGAAACCCACTGCCAGTAATTAGCTGGTATTCCCACGCAGGGAAGCCGCGCCGTCGTCGGGCGACGCCCGACTGCCTGAGGGACAGCGTCCCTCTCCGTTCACGGCGCGGAGGATGTCACCGCGACGAACTCGAGTCCACCCCACACGAGCGTGGCCTCGAACACCGCCGTCGGCGGCCGCCCCTGGATGCCGGCAGGTGGGAACCCCATCCCGCCGAGATACGTCCGGCCCCCGACGCGCGCCGGATGAGGGTGCAGCTGTCAATCGACCGTAGACTTATTACTGGCGCGCGCAAAGTGTTATCGATGAGCATGGAATCCAAGCCAGAGGGAGTCGACCTCGGACAGAGCATCTACGACGAGAACGGCGAGTTCCTCGGAACAGTGCGGGGGTTCGACGAGAGCGGATTCTACGTGAACGCAGACGACGACATCGAGTTGCTCAACCAGCACACCGGCAGTGCACACGCAGACGCACTGATGTGGCGCTGCTGGGAGTGTGGCGAGATGGGCCAACTCGGAGAGATACCGGACGAGTGTCCGGCCTGTGGCGCGGCAAAGGAGGAGATCTACTACTGGCAGGAGGACTGACCCACGCCCGATACCGCGAGCGCGCGACCGGTGCATCCAGCAGATGCCAGCCAAATAGCTGCACCTGGTATCATGCCCGTATCCTAAACGTGAGTAACCGGTAACGTTAGATATGATTGATGAGATGGGCACAGAAAACCGAAAACAGGCACAGAGCGAGCTCAAAGAGGTGCTGGACGAGCACCACGAGAGAGACTGTAGTGAGAGAGAGACCGAAAGTACAGCGGTCGAGAGTCACCTCGAGCGCGCACTAAGTAGGGAGGTGCCCGCTGCTGTCGAGTTCCACATCAGGTCAGCATTGGGAAAGCTCGACGGGGCGGCACGTAGCCCGCCCGGCAGCCACCCCTGAGAGTTACTACATCGTCGGGGGTCACAGCCGTCGGCGGAGGGCCGCGCCTGTCAGGCCGACCAGAACGAGCGCGAGGATGCCGGACAGCGCCAGAAAGGCTGCCGGCCAGCCCGCGACATCGGCGATGATGCCGACGCCGACCGAACCCGACGAGCCAAACATCATGTACGTCGTCCGGACGAGGCCAAACCCCATCCCCTCCTCCTCGACGCTCATGTGGTCGAGAAACTTCGGGAGCATCGTCGCACCCCAACTCATCGCGATGCCAACGAGACCGGTCGCGGCGGCGACGCTGGCGAGGTCGGGGCCGAGGACGAACAGCGCGTAACCGGCGACGCCGGCGACCATGCAGACACCCATCGCCGTGTCACGGCCAATCTCGTCCGACAGCCACCCCATCAGTGGCTGACCCACCCCCTGTGCGACAAAGTACGCCGAGAAGACAGCGCCGGCGGCCTGCTCCGAGTACTCGCGGTGCTCGATGAGAAACGTGGGGAGAAAGGAGGCGGTGCCCTGCCAGACAAACGCGCCGAGCACAGAGACCAGCAGAGTGCCCGCAATCGGCGGCCGGGAGAGCAGTTCGAGCAGTGTGCCGGGTCGCACCCGCCCGCGGATCGACTGCTCGGGACGCTGTGGCTCGCGACCCGGGAGACCCAGAGCGACAAACGCGAGCGCCGGCAGCGCCACGACTGCCCCGAGTGCCACCGCGTACCGCCAGCCGAACACCGACCCGACAACGGCGGCGGTCACGGGTGCGAGCAGACCGGCGACCGGCGCGCCGGCGCTGTGAATCCCGATTGCCGTGCCGGTGTTGTCGAAGTCGCGCGAGAGGAGTGTGGTGGCGACGCTGTAGTGCAACCCCGCCGCACCACCGAGGACGAGCGCGAACGCGAGAAAGGCGGCGTAGACGGGCGAGAGCGCGAGGAGCAGACTGCCGACGGCCGTGCCCCCGACGGCGACGAGAATGACAGCCCGCTCGCCGAAGCGGTCACCGAGCAACCCGCTCGGGAACTGTGCCAGCGCGTAGGCGAACCAGACCCCGGTGAGCGACAGTCCGATGAGGCTGTTCGACACCGAGAACGCCGCGGAGATTGCCGGGACGACCGGACTGATGACCAGCCGTGCGACCATCGTGGCGAAAAACGCGAGCGTACAGCCAGCCAGCACCGACCGCTCTCTCGACCAGCCAACCATCCGATGTACGTCGGTTCCGCGTCGGCAAGTACAGCACGATTTCCGGATATCCGGACGACGGTTGGCTCACTCGCCGCCGGCACAGCCACCGACAGGAACCCGGGCCGGCGAGCGCACCGGCCCCGTCACTACCCATCCAGCGTCCGCCCGATACAGTCGCGCCACCCGGCGAGTGTCTCGGCGTCTCTCTCGACTGCCTCTGCGCCGGCGGTCAGCGAGAGCGACCCGGAGGTGTCGGCGGTGCCGAGCCGCGTAACCGGGGCGACCCCCTCGAAGGCCGCCTCGAGTTCGTCGGGTGCAGTTGTCTCGACGACGACCCGGCCGGGTTGTTCGTGGAACAGGAGCGGTGCGACACGGTCCGACGGTTCGAGTGTCACGCTGGCCCCGGCCTCCGGTGAGACCATCTCGGCGAGTGTCACCGCGAGACCACCGTGGCTGATGTCGTGTGTCGCCAGCGTGGTCTCCCAGTCTGCCACCGCGGCGAGCTGTTCGACCAGCGCCGCTGGCCGCTCGGGCAGCGCGGGGAACCGGTCGCTCCCGCCGAACTGTGCGAGGTACTCGGAGCCACCCAGACCGGGGTCGACATCGCCGGCGAGCGGGCGGTCCCCCACCACGAGGAGGTCACCTGCCCCGTCGAGTGCGAGCGTCGGCGCGTCGTAGCTCTCCTTGGTGCCAACGAGTGCGAGCGTCGGCGTTGGCGGAATCGGGCCCGCCGGGGAGTCGTTGTACAGCGAGACGTTCCCGCCGACAATCGGCACGTCGAGCGTCGCACACATGTCGGCGAGTCCGTCCACCGCGGCGGCGAAGCCACCGTACACCTCGGGGTTCTCGGGGTTGCCGCCGTTGAGACAGTCCACCGCCGCCAGCGGTTCGGCACCCTTCGCGGCGACGTTCGTGGCGTTTTCCAGCGCAACCGCGCGCGCACCCTCGTACGGCGCGGCGGCGGTCCAGTCGGGGTCCGCTCCGGCGGTGAAGGCGAGACCGACACCCGCCTCACGGACCGCGAGTATCGCCGCGTCGTCGCCGGGTCGGAGCGCTGTCCGGGTCTGCACCTCGTGGTCGTACTGGCGGTACACCCACCGCTTCGAGGCGGTGTCCGGGCTCCCCACAACCCGCTCGATGGCCGCCGCGAGCGGAGCTTCCGGCAGGTCCCGCTCCGGGCTCTCCGGGTCGACCATCGCCAGGTCGTTCGTGGGCGCACCCTCACCGAGAAACTCCGCGTCGACATCCACCACCGTCTCGCCCTCGAACGTACAGACGTACCCCTCCCCGGTGACCTCGCCGACCACCGACGCGCCGAGGTCGTACCGCTCTGTGACCTGTGTCACCCGGTCGAGATTCCCGGGCCGGACCTCGTAGGCCATCCGCTCCTGTGACTCCGAGAGCAGCAGTTCGAACGCGTTCATGCCGGGTTCGCGCTGGTGGAGCGCGTCGAGTTCGATGCGTGCGCCGAGTCCCCCCTTCGCGACGAGTTCGCTGGTCGCGCCGCCGAGTCC
>JAQCNG010000139.1 GCA_028275145.1 Halovenus sp.
CCCCGCGCGGAACGCGGTCGTCGAAAACGACGTGCGGTACGCGACGGAGGGCATCATCCCGACGGGGTCGCGCTCGTACGTCGCGGACAACGTCCTCGCGCACAACGAGTTCGGCCTCATGACGGGGACGACCCAGTCGGTGTTCGAGCAGAACGTCCTCTACAGCAACGGGGTCGGTGCCAGGTCGGGGTCGACTATCCCCTCGAACGTGGTCCGGAGAAACGACTTCGTCGCCAACGACGAGCACGCGATAACCGGGATGGGCCCACTCCGCGTCTGGACCGACGGCACGACCGGCAACTACTGGGAGGGGGCACAGGGGTACATGACCGAGTCGATACTGGACAGTTACTCCCCGACGAACCCGACGGAGAGACAGTTCAACCGGACCGACGGGGCGACGACAATCGCCGCATCGCCCGCCGCGACAGCGCTCGCGGAGATCCGGGCAACCTCGCCGGGACTTCGCCGGGGGAACATCGTGGACACCGCCCCGCTGGCAGACCCCGTCTCACCGGGGGTCCTCGAGGACCTGCACGACACGCCCGAGAGACGACCGCCGGACGATGAGAGCAACGATGACTGACACACACCACCACGCGGTGGGTGACGAACCCGGGACCGACGGGGGACAGTCGGAGGAGGCAGTCCTCGTCGCGGACGAGGTTTCACACGCGTACGGGGATCTGAGCGTGCTGGAGGAGGTGTCGGTGTCACTGTCGGCGGGGGAGGTGGTGGCGCTGGTGGGGCCAAACGGCTCCGGAAAGACCACCCTGCTCCGGGTTCTGGCCGGTCTGTTGACCCCGACGGCGGGGGGGGTCTCCTACCGTGGGCCCGAGCGGAACAGGGAACGGGGGTATCTGCCACAGCAACCGGCGTTCCGGCCGGGCTTTTCGGCCCGGGAGACGCTCGCGTTCTACACGTCACTGGTCGGTGGCGACCCGGACGAGTTGCTCGACCGTGTCGGACTCGGCGAGGCAGGCGACCGGACGGTAGAGGCGCTCTCCGGTGGGATGACCCGGTTGCTGGGCATCGCGCAGGCGACAGTCGGCAACCCGCCGGTCCTCCTGTTCGACGAGCCGGGGAGCGGACTCGACCCCGGGATGCGCCGGCAGACCTGGGCGGTGGTCGGCGAGCGCGCGGCGGCGGGGGCGGCGGTGCTCCTCAGCACCCACGACACACTGCTCGCGGAGCAGTTTGCCGACCGGGTTCTGTTGCTCGGCGATGGACAGCTCCAGGCCGACGGCTCGCCGGCGGCGCTGACCGACGAGTACGACCGCGACTCGCTGCAGTCGGTGTTCGAGGCGGCCGTCGGTGGCGAATCGGGACCGGTCGGCTCGATGGGGGAGTCGACATGAGCGGCGAGGCGAGACAGGCGGTACAGGCGGTGCTGGTCCGGGAACTGCTGACCGTCGCACGCTCGCGGGCCTACCTCGGACTCGTTGCCGGCGTCTCACTCGTCGCGGCGGGCGTTCTCGCCGCCGGTGGCGGTGTCGAGGTGGGCTACGTTCCGGCGGCAATCGACCTGCTCTTGCCGTTCGAGTTGCTCGTGCCGGCGGTGGCGGTGGCGCTGGGGTACCGGACGATAACCGACGACGTCGACCGGGGTGAACTCGACGTGCTCGAGACCTACCCCGTCCCGCCGTGGGCGTACGTGCTCGGTGTCTACGCCGGCCGGGCGATTGCACTGGTCGGTGCACTCGGCGTGCCGCTCGCACTCGCCGGGCTCTACCTCTCCACGCAGTCCCCCCCGGACCCGACGACACTCGCCACACACAGCGGCGTCGACTCGCCGGTGCTCTTTGTCCGGTTCGTCGGGCTCACGCTCCTGTACGGGCTGGTCGCGCTCGCGCTCACACTTGCCGTCTCCGCGCTGGCGTGGTCCCGGCGGACGGCCATCGTCCTCGCTATCCTGTTGCTCGGGAGCGTGGCAGTCGGTATCGACCTCCTCTTGCTCCGCGGGTTCGGGGCCGGCTGGATTGCGGACCAGCAGCTGACAACGGCGCTCGCGGCCTCGCCGGCCAGCGCCTACCGCGGACTCGTGTTCGAGACGGTGCTGTACGTCGCCTTCGACAGCGAGAGCGGCTACGCCGCCCCGGCCGCAAGCGTCGCCGGACTGCTCGCCTGGCTCGTCGCCGGCCTCGGGCTCACCGTGGTCGGTGTCACCCGGCGGAACTGAGCGTCCGCGGTGGCCCCGGGCGCTCGGCCCGGAGAGGTTTTTCCGCCGACCCGCCCAACAACAGGTATGGACGACTCGCGCCCGGTCTCTCGACGCCGCCTGCTCGGGAGGTACGGAGCCGTGGTCGCAGTCGGAGCCCTCGCCGGCTGTGTCGGTGGTGACGGCGACGGCGAAGCGAGTCTGGAGCTTCGGGAGGCGAACAAGTTCGGGTCGTTCGGGACCGGGGACTGTCCGGAGTGACGGGGGGACTGCTCGTCGAGACTGCCGGCAGTTCACGACAGAGGTTTCGACGGGCACACCAGAACGAAGTTGTGTTCGCGGGCGCTTCGAATCAGTATGTCACCGTCCAGTGACCACACGACACGCCGGCGGGTGCTCGGGGCAGCAGGTGGGGGCGCAGTCGCCGGCCTCGCAGGCTGTCTCGGCGTGCTCGACTCCGGCGACGACTCCGGGCCGGCACCCGACCCGGTCGACCTCTCGGGGACGAAGTTCGACTACGAGGGCGGCATGGAGATCGGCCGTCACGGCGGACCAAACGGCCAGATATTCTACGCCGACAACGAACCGGAGACACCACACGACCCCGGCGACGCGCCCGAGGCCCGCGACGACCTCGCCTGGTTCCACACGCTTGTGTTCGGCCTGTTCCCGTACCACCTGGACCGTCTCGACGACGGCTGGGAGGCCGAGGCAATCTACGCCACCGACTACTCCACCGTCGACTGGGAGCTGAGCGGCGACGCGCAGAACCAGCAGATGCCCGCGCCAACGGCCGCCGACACGTTCGCCGACGCCACCGAACTCACGTACGTCGCGGAGAGCGGCGTGCGCGGCGGGATGGGCCCGGAACTGCTCCCGTTCTCGGCCGAGGGTGACGCGGAGGGGTTCGTCGAGAACCACGGCGGCCAGACCATCTCGTTCGACGATATCGACAGGCGACTCGTCAACTCGCTCCAGAGGATGTAACGGCCTGTGCGAGCAGCTCCTGCCGACAGGTGTCCTAGGTGTGGCTGCCGGAGTCGGCACCCGCACTGTCTGAACCGCCGGGGTTCTCGACGAGTTCGATGTCCACATCCGAGACGCCGATGCGGGCGAACTGCGTGCGGACGTGTTCGCGGGCGGCCGCGATAGCGTGCTCGCGACTGTCGAACCCGCGGGGCATCGGCGACTCGAAGGCCACCTGTATCTCGCGGCCGTCGATCCGCTGGCTCTGACCGCCGCTCTCGACCTCGTAGAACTCGTCGCAGATCCAGACGTAGGGTGCGCCGTCGTCGGGTGAGCCGCGGTAGTGGGGCGGCTCCTCACCCTCCTCGTAGATAGTCCCCGTGAGCGCGGTGTCGCCGCCGCGGCCCCGAACGAGCAACATACCGGCTGGTAGGATACCGGCAGGGAAAAGTTGAACGCCACAGTGTCGAGCCGGCAATCCGGGCGTGCCGGCGGGCCTGCCGACCGGTGCGGTTTTGCCGCTGAAGCACTCACAGACGAGCGTGGAGTTCGGGTTCGAACTCGCGCTGGCCGCGCATCTCGAGTCCGACGAGGCGGTGCTGAGCCGCCAGCTCGGGGCGAGCGTCCACGGCCGGCGAGTGATGGACATCGTCCGTATCGAGCCGGGACCGGAGTTCGAGAGGCGGGTTTCGCTGACCGCCGAGACCATCCCGCCGGCAGCCATCCGGAGCGACGTGGGACCCGGTCGCGCCCGCTACTGGAAGGAGGCTTTCGACTGCCACCCGGAGCGGGCACAGCGGGCCACGGAGGCGGCAATCGAGCGGGGCTTCTTCGAGCGCGAGCGGGAGGGCGGTCGCACCTACGTCCGCCAGGCCACCCGGTATCCGGACTGGGTCGGGCGCATCGTCGGCATCGAGAACAAGCCCGACCTCGGGCGGCCCGGTGACCTGGAGACACAGCTGTTGACCGACGTAGAGCTCGGGCTGCTGGACGCGGTAGTGCTGGCGACGGCCTCGCACGTCACCGGCGCACACCGCAACCGGATTCCCGACGAGGTGGGTATCTGGCGGTTCGACCCCGAAACTGGCGAGCAAAGGGTGTTGCGCGAGCCGAGTCGGTTACCCGTCGAGCAGCCAGGCGTCGAGATACTCGACCGGGCCAGCGCACAGACCGAGATTCGAATCGCGAGTCCCGGCGCAAAGGCACGGGCACGGCTGGCACTCGCCGAGCGGGCCTACGGAAAGGGCTGGCGCACCTACGAGATGCCGGCGTGTGCACGGGTCGACCCCGACGAGGACGGACTGCCCGTCTGCCCCTGGAAGGGCCGGGTCGTCCGGCCGCCCACGGACTGTGGCCCCGACTGCGGGGGTCACGACCCCGCGGAACCGCCGGCGTTCGACCCGGCACAACTGCGTGCGGCGCGCACGGCCTGGGAGGCCAACCCCGACGGCCAGACGCGCAGGCAGGCCGACCTCGGGCGGTTCCTCGAGTGACCGGCCGCCGTGGTCCTCAGTCCTCGACCGTAGCCGTCGTCTCCGCGGTTCCGTCGGGCGAATCCTCGACGGCCTCGTCGTCGATGTACCGCTCCTTCCACGTTCCTCGCAGGAACCACGGGATTGCCACCGCCGCCCCGAGGACGTTGCCGACGGCCATGCCGACCCAGAGACCGGTCGCGCCCATACCGACGACGAACACGAGGACGACGACAGTTCCGACCCGGCCCACCCAGAGGGTGATGATGGAGATAGTCATCGCGGTGCCGGTGTTGCCGGCGCCGCGGAACGCGCCCAGTAGCACCTGTGAGACACCCAGAAACGCGAACTCGACCGACCTGACGCGCAGGTACTCGACGCCGAACCCGATGGTGGCGGTGGCGTCCTCGACGTCACCCAGAAAGACACTCACGATCGGCTCGGCAAACGCGAGCGCCCCCACAGCCACGACCAGCATCACGCCCGCACCCGCGCTGGCCGCGAGATACACCGCGCGACTGGCACGGTCGGGTCGCTCCGCACCGAGATTCTGTCCGACCATCGTGTCTATCGCCCGTCCGAGACCCATCGCGGGGAGAAACACCAGCGAGATGATGCGGTTGCCCAGCCCGTAGGCTGCGACAATCGGCGGCGAGAACGTCACGACCATCGCGGTCAGTGTGACCATCGCCAGCGCGCTCGTGCTCTGCTCGACCATGCTCGGCGTGCCGAGCCGGAGGATGTCGTTTATAAACGACAGGTCCGGGGAGAGGTGGCCGAGTTCCACCGCCGGGCCGATGCTCGTCCCGAACAGCAGGTACACCCCGATAACGGCGGCCACCCCGCGGGAGAGAATCGTCGCCAGCGCCGCACCCTCGACACCCAGTCCGGTGAACCCGGTCGCCGAGAGCAGCGTGGACTCGAGACCACCGAGTCCCAGCCAGCCCAGCAGCGGGTTGCTCTCGAACCCGAATATAAAGAAGGGGTCGAGCAGGATGTTCGCAACCACCGAGACGACCATCACGTACATCGGCTTGCGGGTGTCACCGTAGCCACGCATCAGCGCCGAGAAGACGAAAAATCCGAAGATAAACGGGATGCCGAGAAAGAAAAACTCCATGTAGTCGGCGGCGAGCGGGATGACGTCGGCGGAGGTGTCGGGGTCGCTGGGCAACAGTTCGAGGGCCGGACGCGTGTAGAAAAAGCCCACGAGACCGATGACGACCGAGAGGCCGCCGACGGTGGTGAACGTCTGTCCGACGACTTTCCCGGCGGACTGGTCGCCCTCCGCGCCGGTGTACTGTGCGACCAGGATTGCGCCGGCCGTGGTGAAGCCGCCGGCGACCGAGATGAGCAGGAAGATGAGCGGAAAGGCGAGGCTCAGCGCACCAACGGCATCCGTCGAGAGCCGGCCGAGATACAGCGTATCCGCGATGTTGTAGGTCACCTGCAACAGCTGGATGGCGATGATGGGCCAGGCGAGATGAAAGAGCGGCCGGGCGAGGCTCCCCTCCGTGATGGACTCGCGGGGCTCGTCGCTGTCGTCGCCCGGTCCGGTGGTGTCGGGGTCCCCGTCCGGGTCGGGTGGCTCGCCGGAGCCGCCGCTGGCGCTCCCCGGACGCTCTCCCCCGTCGCTGGACACGTTCGCCCCTGTAGGGTCGGTGCCGGCGGAGGGAGCGTCGGTGGGCGGCGGGTCCTGACCACCATCCGAATCCGGTGGCTCGCTGTCCACTACATTGGCTGACGAGCGGCACTCACCTGAACGTTCGGATATCGCTCTGGACGGCCACGTGTCGTATGTCGTCCTCCGGTGGGTTGGCCTGCGGGATACGTGGCTGGTCGGAGAGGGAACAGTCCCCGGAGCCACGGCGGCACGTCCGGCCGCAGACCGCGAGCGGGTACCCCCACGCAGTGTGGGAGGGCACCACAACGCTTTTAAATAGCTCGGCTGATTATATATAGGTAATGTCCCGATCCGCACTGGTCGGCAACGTCACGGCGATGCTGGAGGACGCGGGGTTCGTCGTGAGCGAGCGCTGTGCGGTTCGACCGAAGAGCTTCGATATCGCGGCTCGCCGCAGGGAGGAGATACTGCTGGTGAAGATACTGAGCAACATCGACGCCTTCGACGCCCGGACCGGCGGGGAGATGCGCCGGCTGGGCGGGTTTCTGGGGGCGACACCGCTCGTCATCGGACTCCGGACACGCGACCAGGAACTCGACCCCGGCGTCGCGTACTTTCGCCACGGGGTGCCGGTGTTCTCACCGGACACCGCACTCGACCTGTTCGTCGAGGCTGTGCCGCCGCTCATCTACGCCGCGCCCGGCGGGCTGTACGTGAACATCGACAGCGAGGTGCTTGCCGACGCGCGCGAACAGCGGGGCTGGTCGCTGGGACAGCTCGCTCAGGAGCTCGGGGTCTCCCGGCGCACAGTCTCGAAGTACGAGGACGGGATGGACGCGAGCGTCGAGGTGGCAACAGAGCTCGAGGAGATGTTCGACGCGCCGCTTGCCTCCCCCGTCGACGTCTTCGAGGAGGAGTCGGTCAGGGAAACAAAGGACCCACCGGAGGCCCCCGAACCAGACCCCGCCGACGAGCGGGTGGTGGCGATGCTCACACGCGTCGGCTACGAGGTCCACCCGACGGACCGGGCCCCGTTCGAGACTGTCAGCGACGACGGCGAGGCCGAGCAGGTGCTGACCGGCCACTCCGAGTTCGACCGGACCGCCGAGAAACGCGCCCGCATCATGTCCTCGGTGGGCCGGGTCACCCGCACGCGCCCGGTCTACATCGTGGAGAAGGCCCCCCGCGAATCCGTCGAGGGAACCGCCCTCATCGAACAGGACGAGATAGAGGACGTCGAGGAACGCGACGACTTCCGTGACCTCATCACCGACCGCGTCGGCGAGAACCCCGCGTGAGTCGCCCTGCTCCGGCATCAGCCCCAATCTCCGCCCGACTCGCCCTGCTCCGGCATCAGCTCGCGGTTTCGATCGCCTGGTCGAGGTCGTCGATGATGTCCTGGGTGCCCTCCAGACCGACCGACAGGCGCACCAGGTCGTCGGTGACGCCGGAGGCCTGCTGTTCCTCGTCTGTCAGTTGCTGGTGGGTGGTGCTCGCGGGGTGGATGATGAGCGTCTTCGCGTCGCCGACGTTGGCGACCAGACTGGCCAGTTCGGTCTCCCGGCAGACCCGCTTGCCCGCCTCGTAGCCCGCCGCCAGCCCGAACGTTATCATGCCGCCGTAGCCGTTGTCGAGGTACTCGCTGGCGTTGTCGTGGGTCTCGTGGGACTCCAGCCCCGGGTAGTTCACCCACGCGACCGCGGGGTGGGCCTCCAGATACTCGGCCACCGCCATCGCGTTGTCTGAGTGGCGCTGGAGCCGCAGCGGGAGCGACTCCAGTTTCTGGAGTGTGGCCCACCCGTCGAAAGGCGACTGCTGGTTGCCCAGGTCACGCAGTCCCCGCGCCCGGGCCGCGAACGTGAACGCGGCATCGCCGAAGCGCTCGGCGAAGTTGACCCCGTGGTATGCGGGGTTGTCCTCGGCAATCTCCTCGTAGCCCCACTCGTCCCAGGGCGACCCCCCGGCGTCGACGAGCGCGCCACCGATTGTCGACCCGCTGCCGTGTATCCACTTTGTCGTCGAGTGCCAGATGAGGTCCGCCCCGTAGTCGAACGGGTTACACAGGTATGGGGTGGCGAAGGTGTTGTCCAGAAAGAGCGGAACACCGTTGTCGTGGGCGATGTCGGCCAGTCGTTCGAGGTCGGGCGTGACCAGCGCGGGGTTGCCGATTGTCTCGGCGTGGAGGTAGGCGGTGTCCTCGTCGATTGCCTCCTCGTAGCCCTCGTAGTCGAGGGTGTCGACAAAGCGCGTATCGATGCCCCGACGGCTCGCGGTGTGTGTGAAGTAGGTGTAGGTCCCGCCGTAGAGGGCGGAGGCGGTGACGATGTTGTCGCCGCTCTCGGCCAGCAGGAACGTGGCGAGGTCGAGCGAGGACATGCCACTGGCGGTGGTCATACAG
Organism: Halovenus sp.; assembly: GCA_028275145.1. GTDB lineage: Archaea > Halobacteriota > Halobacteria > Halobacteriales > Haloarculaceae > Halovenus. The sequence goes on from JAQCNG010000139.1 coordinate 8,619, forward strand.
CCGATGCCACCCTCCAGTTTGGCGAGCCGGTTCTCCAGCATCATGGTCGTGGGGTTCATGATGCGGCTGTAGATGTTCTTGCCGGTGTAGGCATCGGCGTAGGACATCGGCTCGCCCTCCAGAGCAAACAGCTCTGCGGCGTGCTCGTCGTCGTCGAACACGTAGGAGGTGGTCTGGTAGATAGGGGGTGCGCGCGACCCTGTCGCCGGGTCCGGCTCCTGTCCGGCGTGCAATGCGTCTGTGTAGATGTCGTCGTCCGACATACAACAGACTGGGGCTCTCGCCGTTTGAACCTTGCCAACGACGCAAAATTCGATAGAAGCTACGACAGTGGACTACCCCTCGCCGGTGTTGCCCAGTCGTCGCGCGACCTGCTCGCGGTCGGCGGGCGTGTTGACGTTGTGACACCACCCCTGCAGGGGAACCGTCTCCAGTCTGTGACCGGCCGCGAGCATCAGGTCGATTGCGTCTGTCAGCTCCCGCTCGCCGGTCGACCCCGAGCTGACTCGCCGGCAGGCGTCGAAGACTCTCTGCGAGAGGGCATAACAGCCCCGCGGAACGAGTGTCGACGGTGGGTCGGAGGGTTTCTCCAGGATACCCGTGATGGTTTGCCGGTTTCTCCCGGCGGTGTCAGTCTCGCGGCCTGCCACAGTGTCGCTGTCGTGTGTGCCACGGCCCCCGTCGTCGGCGTCGGTGACGCCGCTCCCGTCGCCGCCGAGTTCGAACACGGCTCCCTTTCGGGCCCGTTCGGGGGACACCCGCTCGACGAGGGCCGTCACGTCCGCGCCAGTCTCGCGGTGACGGGCAACGAGGTTCCCGAGGTCGGTTCGGAGGACGTTGTCGCCGTTCAGCGAGACAAAGTCGCCGTCGACGTGCGGTTCGGCCTGCAGGAGCGCGTCGGCCAGGCCGCGGCGCTCTGGCTGGCGGACGTAGGTCAGGTCCAGACCCCGGTAGGTCGAGCCGAACCGGTCGAGGATCTGGTCGCCACGGTAGCCGACGACGACGACACACTCGCGGGCGACAGGCCGGAGCGCGTCGAAGACGTGCGCGAGCAGTGGCTGTCCGGCCACCTCGACCAGCCCCTTCGGTCGGTCGGCGGTCAACGGCCGCATCCGCGTACCCTCGCCGGCCGCCGGCACCACCGCCTGCACGGCCCGGCGCTCGCCCGCACCCTCGGCCATACGGCGGTCAGGCCTGTGCGAGCAGTTGCTCGAAGGTTGCCTGGTCCTGGGCACCGACGAGCCGTTCAGCGGGTTCGCCGTCGACAAAGAGCACGAACGTCGGGATGCTCTGTGCGCCCAGTTGCGCGGCGACCTGCTGGTTCGCGTCCACATCGACCTTCGCGACTGTGGCGTCGGTCGACCCCGCAAGCTCCTCGATGACCGGCTCCATCATCTTGCAGGGACCACACCAGTCGGCGTAGCAGTCCACCAGCACCACCTGGTGTTTCGAGACGAGCTGTTCCAGGTCGTCCATGCCCGAGACCTGAACCGGTTCGTCGGGGGAGGTGCCCGCGCCGCCCGCGGCCTGTGTGCCATCGCCCTGTTGCTCGCGCAGGCGCTTTGCTTTCTGCTTGCGAATCTCGTCGAGTTCGTCGTCCTCGGTGTCACTCATACTCTGATTTGGGCACCCAGGGTCATGAACGCTGTGCGCGCGTGTGGCCCGTGTGCATCGACGGAACGGGTGGTCCCCCGGACAGACCGTTTCGAAGTGTTTTTTATCGGAGGCGGTGAATAGTGGGTAACTCGCTGGAGACGGGCACCAGCGGGCACCTGTCTGTACAGGTCGGGATGTGGCCCGCGGGGGCTGAACCAGACAACGCCCGTGGTGAAACAGATGACACAGAGTGTTTACTCGCATATCCGGGACGCGTGGCAGAACCCGGACGAGAGCAAGGTTGCAGAGTTACAGTGGCAGCGCCAGCAGGAGTGGCGCAATCAGGGAGCAATCGAGCGCATCGAGCGGCCGACACGGCTCGATGCGGCGCGGTCGCAGGGGTACAAGGCAAAACAGGGGGTCGTGCTCGCGCGGGTCAGCGTCAGAAAGGGCGGCTCGCGAAAGAGCCGCTTCACCGCCGGCCGGCGCTCGAAGCGCCAGGGCGTCAACCGCCTCTCGCGGCGCAAGAGCATCCAGCGCATCGCCGAGGAGCGGTGCACCCGCAAGTACCCCAATCTCCGGGTGCTCAACTCCTACTGGGTCGGGGCGGACGGCAGCCAGATCTGGCACGAAATCGTCATGCTCGACCCCAACCACCCCGCCATCGAGAACGACGACGACCTCAACTGGATCTGTGACGACACCCACAAGAACCGTGCGCTGCGTGGCCTCACCAGCGCCGGTACACAGGGTCGTGGCCTCGGCTCGAAGGGCAAGGGCTCCGAACACGCCCGCCCGAGCGTCAACAGCGACAGCGGACGCGCAAAGTAGCGCGGCCGGGTTCGTCCGGTGGACGGCGGCCTGTTGGCCACGGCGAACGGTAACTCTTTGCCTCCGAGCGCCGAACACGGGGTATGAGCGTCGACTTCGAGTCCGAGCAGTACCGGAAACACCGGGAAGCGGGTGAGATTCTCCAGACAGTCCGCGCCGAGGCCATCGAGCGCATCGAACCGGGGGTGAGCCACCTCGAAGTCGCGGAGCACGTCGAGGGGCGCATCCGCGAACTCGGGGCCGAACCCGCCTTTCCGATGAACATCTCCATCGACGAGGAGGCCGCCCACGCCACCCCCACCGCCGGCGACGACGAGACGTTCGGCGAGGAGATGATAAACATCGACATCGGCGTCCACATCGACGGCTACATCGCCGACGCCGCGATCACCGTCGATTTCTCCGGACACGACGAACTGGTGGAGGCCTCCGAGGCGGCGCTGAACGCCGCAGTCGAGACGGTCGAACCGGGCGTCAGCACAGACCTGCTGGGCGACATCATCGGGCGCACAATCGAGGGCTACGGCTTCAACCCGGTGGTGAATCTCACCGGCCACGGACTGGGCCACTGGGAGCAACACGCCGCGCCGAACATCCCCAACCGGCGGGTCTCACAGGGGGTCGAGCTCGACGTCGGCGACGTCATCGCAATCGAGCCGTTCGCAACCGACGGCCGCGGCAAGGTCACCGAGGGCAGCGACGAGGAGATATTCGCACTCGACGAGGAGGGCTCCGTGCGTGACCGGGGCGCGCGGCAGGCGCTCGACCAGATAACCGGGACCTTCCGTACGCTCCCGTTTGCGACCCGCTGGCTCGACGTCGCCCGACCGGAGATGGCACTCCGGCGACTCAATCGCCAGGACATCGTCCACGGCTACCCCGTACTGAAAGAACAGGAGGGGTACTACGTCAGCCAGAAAGAACACACGGTCGTTCTCACGGAGGACGGCTGTGAGGTCACGACCAGAGCATGAACCAGCTATCCGCACCGTGGCGCATCGAGTGGGTCGAACAGGAGGACCCCGAGTTCGAGGGCTGTACGTTCTGTGCGCTGCCCGGGGCCGACGGCACCGACCGGGAGTGGAACCTGCTGGCCCGCGGCGAGAGCGCCTACGTCCTGCTGAACAACCACCCGTACAACCCGGGTCACGCGATGGTCATCCCACACACCCACACCGGCGAGTACCGCGACCTCGACGCCGAGGCTCTGCTTGCAAAGGAACGACTCGTCCAGCGGACTCTCGACGCGATGGACGCGGCGCTCGGGCCCGACGGCTACAACGTGGGCTACAACCTCGGCGGGAGTGCAGCCGGCGGGTCCATCGACGACCACCTCCACGCACACATCGTCCCACGGTGGGACGGCGACACCAACTTCATGCCGATGATAAGCGACACGAAGGTAATCGTCGAGGCGGTAACCGACACCTACGACCGTCTCCACGAGGCGTTCGGGGAGCAGGATGGGGTCACGACGAGCGAGGACGACCAGGCGGTTGTCGTCGAGGATGCGTGACCGCTGAGCGGGAGAGCCTCGAATCACCGGGGCACTGTCAGCGGATCCAGGTCTGGGCCACACTGTTCGGGACACGGGCGAGGGGAATCCGGCGGTCCTCGACGGAACGACCGAGCCGATGGAACCGCTTCTGTTCGCGCCGCACACCACCGCCGAACGATTAATTCCGGACCCGCCCAGCGTGACACTGTGAAAGAATCAAACCGACGACGGCTGACACGGCGGCGCGTGCTCGGGTTGGGGGCTGTCGGACTGGCGGCGCTTTCGGGTTGTCTCTCCGGGTCCGACGACGGTGACAGTCGAGAGCCTGTCGCCGGGGAGACGGACGCGGGAAACCAGACTGCCCCACAGGGGGCCGACGTTGCGACGGACCCGGCCGCGGGGCTGGACCTGCCGGTCGACGACAGCGAACTGCAACGCGGAGCCTCCGAGGACGCGATTCCGGCAATCGTGGACCCGGTGTTCGAGGCGGACTGGTCGGGGCTCAGCGTGACGTTCGTTGACCGGTACGGGGGCCAGCAGACGGTCGAACCGCGTCTCGAGAGCGAGGACCCGGTCATCGGGGTCGCCCGCGGCGGCGCGGCGCGGGCCTACCCGTTTCGCGTGCTCAACTGGCACGAGATTGTCAACGACGAGTTTGGCGGGCCACTGCTGGTGACGTACTGTCCGCTCTGCCGGAGCGCGGTCACCGCCGAGCGCCGCGTCGGCGGCGAGGAGACACAGTTCGGCGTCTCGGGGTTGCTCTACCGGAACGCGCTGGTGATGTACGACGAGGCGACCGACAGCCTCTGGAGTCAACTGGCCGCACAGGCAATCCAGGGACCGATGACCGGCGAGACACTCAAGCTCGAACAGGTGACGGTCACCACGTGGGGTGCCTGGCAGGACGACCACCCCGGGACGGTCGTGCTCCGGCCGCCGCCGGAGTCCGGAACAATCTCATCGGGGGGTTCCGACACAGTCACCGCCAGCGCTGAGACCCGCAACTACACCGTCAACCCCTACGCCGGCTACGGGGACAGCGACAGAATCGGTATCGGTACCGGTCTCGGTGGTGGGTTCGACGACGACCGACTCCACTCGAAAGCCGAGGTTATTGGGGTCGCACACGACGGTGTGGCGCGGGCGTACGATGCCGCCACACTCGCCGAGGCGGGGGTCGTCGAGGACAGTGTCGGTGGACTGCCGGTCGTGGTGACGACGACGGCCGACGGCACTCCGGTGGCGTGGGTGCGCGAGGTGGACGGCGAGGTGCTGTCGTTCGGCCGGGGCGACGACGGCCATCTCCGGGCGGGCGGGTCGCGGTGGCGGCGGTCCACTGGTCTCGCGGTCGACGGGCCACACGAGGGCACACAGCTCGCCCAGGCAAACGCCGTCTCGCCGCTGTTCTGGTTTGCCTGGCTGGATATCCACCCCGACAGCGAGCTCTACGGCCACGACGGCTGACGCCGCGCGCCAGCGCGGAGACCCCGCCGTGGCTATCGCTCGCCCCGTGAGACACCCGCCGACCGCGTCGTGGCGCTACTCTGTTCCAGACACCGACCGCGTCGTGGGACTAGTCGGTCCCAAACCTGGGGGACCGGAGAGCGCACCCGGAAAGCTTTTTCGTCGCTCTCGTCTAGGTGTATCCTAATGAGCGGGACAGAGCCAGAAACTGTACTCGTCGTAGACGACGAACCGGACGTAGCCGATGCATACTCGGCCCAGTTAGAGAATGATTACATTGTATCGACGGCATACGGGGGGAAGGAGGCGCTCGACAAGATCGATGCGTCGGTCGACGTCGTCCTCCTCGACCGGCGGATGCCGGGCATCTCCGGGGACGAGGTGCTCGAGAAGGTCCGGTCGCGGGACCTGAACATCCGGGTTGCGATGGTGACGGCGGTAGACCCGGATTTCGACATCATCGAGATGCCGTT
>JAQCNG010000140.1 GCA_028275145.1 Halovenus sp.
CGAGCGCTGGAAGGTGTGTTGAGACCAGTTTCGCCGTTACCCGCCGACGGAACTCCCCGTCGGTCATTGTCGTCTCGGTACTCCTCATCACGTACCCGACGAGTTCGGCGACTGTCGCCGAACCATCCGACCGCAACAGGTACGTCAGAACGTACCGATTACCGGGTTCGGCCATCACTGAAAAAAGTGTGTCCACCGAGTGCTGTCGCGCCGCGGACTCGGTCGTGACCGACTCGCTGATCACCCGCTCGACCGTACGTGGTGTCTCGCTGCTGGCTGTCTCTCGTAGCGGTTCCTCGCCCCGGGTTCTGCTGTATTCACTCATGAGTTCTGCTTGTGCCGCTCGTCTCTGGTTGCCCGCCGACACTGACGCCCGCCGTGGTGTGAGCGATGCGAGGCGGCGGCCAGCGGTCCCACACCGGTCGAGGTGGGGTGTCTCCGTCGAGACGCCGGGACCTCACTGTGACGGGTACCAGCGCGGTGTTTCTCTGGGGCAGAGGCCAGGGAGCACCCTCGGGTCCGCGCCGGCCGCCCACAGACACCATCACAGCAGTATCACGAGGAGGTTGTGACCGGCCACGGCAAAGGAGAGGAGTGCGAACGGGACGTATCCGAGACAGCGCACCCAGAGCGGTGTAACTGTCGTCGCCCGGCAGTGCCGCGCGGCCGCCTCGGTGACAGAGACGACTGCACCGAGCGACACCAGAGAGAGGAGCACCAACCCCGGGACTGTTCCCAGAGTCTCCATCACCGCAACCGCAACGGGGTTCGCCTCGACGACACCCGGGAGCGAGAGACCGTACACCGTGACCAGCAGGTCGGCCAGTTGGGCGGCGACCAGGACACCGATTCCCGCGACCTGCTGGCGCCGCTGTGCCCGCACCGGTCCTGGAGTTCCCCGGCGGGACACCACCGCGAGGGCATCCGCGAGGTGACGCGGTGTTCGTCGACCCACCTCTCTCGACCCGTCCTGCTCGGGTTCGGCCGGGTAGTCGTGGCTGGGAGAGCGGTTAGACATCTGTTATCGGTCCCCGCAGAGTGGCCATCTCTCCACGACGGTCTCTCCCTCGGCGTCGAGGCCCCTCGCCTCGACACCCGCATCTGTTCTGTGAACTGTAATCGTCCGCGTGGCGAGTGAGTGCTCTGGCCGCGCCGGCCCGTTGTCGGTGCCAGACCACTGAACAAACGCGTCGGCGCCCACCGTCTCGAGCACTGAGAGGAGTTGGTCGAGAACGGTGAGCAGCGTCGCACGGTCCCCCGAGAGCACCCCCCGGCGGGTCTGGTCGGGCAGACACACACAGACGAGGTCGGTCTGACTCAGCGAGACTCGACGGAGAAACGCTGTGACGTGTCCACTCGTGTGTGGGCGGACGGCTTCGCTCCAGAGTGCACGCGGGTCGTCCGTCGACGCCATCGCACTCTCCCTGGCCGCCCGGGTCCGGGACTGTTGCTCGGATACGACATCCGCCGACGGTGTCCACGTCTCTGCGCTATCGACCGCCGGGTCCGCTGCCCTCGCACGCAACTGTGACAGATGATACAGCCAGTCGAGCGCTGTTCTGTACGCGAGTATTTCCACCCGGTCGGTCTCTGTCATCGCAACCTGTCACCCGTCCAGGTGGCCGTCATCTCCGGTCCGGCGTCTCGTCGACCGGTGAGGGAATCGATTGTGAACTCGACCACGGCGTGGCTCGTTGCCGACCTGTCCAGTCCTGCGGTTCTCTTCCGTGTCATACGTACACCTAGTCTCGGACGTGTTAGGATACACACCACAGATAGTGGGGATTCGAGGAGGAGTCCCCGGATATATCAGGCTCCCTCGGGTGGTCGGGCGTCCCGGGCGGTCGACCGTCCGCGCACCCGGTAGCCACCCGCAGGTCAGACACTCTCGATGCGGTCAGTCCAGGCCAGACCGGTGGTCTCCGTCGAAAAGCACCGCCACCAGTTTCCGCTCGGCGGTTCGGAGGTGTTCGTGAACGGTCGAGCGGGAGATGCTGAAGAACTCGCCGAGTTCGCCACCGTTTATCTGTTTTGGCTGGTCGTAGTACCCCTCCTGATAGGCGGTCCGGATAATCTCTCGCTGTCGGTCGGTGAGTGCTGCCAACTGGTCGGACCGGCTGGTGACGGTAGTGTCGCGCTGTCTGGTGCGCTTTGCGGCAACCCGGCTGTCCGCGAGGCGGTCACCGACCGCTTCGATGGCGGCTCTCACGGCTGCCTGCTGTGTGCCTCTGACCGTCACGAGTTCGGTAGACGGGGTGCTCCGGGCCCCACACAGCCGGATGTCGCTCGCGGCGAGCGTCTCGAAGAACACCCGGGTGGGGTCGCGGCGCTCGGTGTGTAGTCTGACTGTCGCCGTCCCGCCGTCCGTGGACGACGACGCCGCGGTGGCAATCTGTGTGTCGTACAGACCGGGTGTCTGTGAGACGTAACTCTCGAGTGTCCCCGGCCGTATGCCTCTGAACGTCAGTTCGAGCCGGTTTTCGGTGCTATCGACGGTGTCGATTCGCCGGACCTGTACCGACGCCCCCGTCGGGAGTGCGGGAAACAGAGGCCGCGAACCCTCGAAGGACAGGTCCACCTCGATTATCGTATCGTCCGAGGCTGTGGAGACTGTCCGACCCAGCTGTTTCAACCGAATGGCTGCCGTTCGGCAGGCGACACGCAGGGACTCGACTGTGTTGTCGTCGAACGCGTCCGTCTGTGTGGCCGCAACCTCCAGCACGCCGTAGATGGTGCCCTCGTCCGTGACTGGCACCGCGACGGCCGACTGGTAGCCGTAGGTCAGCATACGGCTGGCCCACTCTGACTGTCGCTGTGCTCCGGCGATTCGCTCGACCTGTACCGGTTCCCGGGTCGTCACAGCCTCGAGTGCCGGTGGCGTGTTCGGCGACTCGGCCGTAACCTCCGCCGCAGGCCCGTCGGCGGCGCTTGTCCTCCTCGGGACCACCGCCTGCTGCTGTGGTCGGTAGCCGCCGACCCACCCGTGTGGCCAGTTCGCGTCGACGAACTCGACGAGAATCCGGTCGAGTTCCGACCGGGACTCGGCCCCGAGTATCCGGTCGATTGCCCGGGTGAGGCTGCTCAGTCCTCTCGTCGCGCGGGTCATCTCCTTCTTGTAACGCTCGATATCGGACCTGAGTCGGTCGATAGAGGCCTTCTGTGTGGCCTGTCTGATCCCGACTGCGAGCGTGCCCGCCGCCGACTCGACGAACTCGGTGAACTCGTCTGTTCGGTCCTCGACACCGGCGACCACGAGCAGACCGACCGACCCCACCGGAACCGCGAGCGCCGGCGCTCCGTCGGACCCGCCATCGAGCCAGCCTGTCTGTCCGGTTGTGAACGCACGCCAGCGGGTTTGCTCGTCGACGGTCACCGTCTCCGGGTGATTCTCCGGCGTCGAGGCGGTCGCCATCCGCCGGAGTAGCCCGTCGGGTTCCTTCCACCGGTACACCGCAACGGAGCTGTTGCCGACGCCTTCGGCAACCACCTCGACGCCTATCTCGTACACGTCGGCCGGTGTCCGGGCGCGGAGCAGTTCGTCGCCGACCCGGTGAAATGCCTTCAGCCGGCGGAGTCGCTCCACCGCCCGCTGTGTCCGCTTGAGTTCGGTCACGTCCGTCGAGACACCGAGCACAGCCCGTTCGTCTGTCCGAACGGGGTCGAACGGTATCTTCCACGTATCGAGGAGCCGCTCGTTGCCGTCGACATCTGTCAGTGTCTCCTCGCTCCGGTGGACCGGGTCCCCGGATTCGAGAACCCGTCTGTCGTCCTCGCGAAACGCCGTTACGTCGGATTGTTCCGGCGCGAGGTCGGCGTCAGTCTTGCCCTCGATCCGCGAGACGGTCGTTCCGTACGCCTCGGCGACAGCCTCGTTCGCGAAGATGAACGCTCCGCTCTGGTCCTTGCAGAAGATCATCTGTGGGACAGTGTCGATGACATCGCGGAGCTGTTGTCGCTTTCTCTCGGCTGTCTCGCGTGCTGTCGCGAGCGCCGTCTCGCGATCGAGGAGGGTGAGCGCCGTTTGGACGTGGGTGCCGACAATCCCCAGCAGTTTCCGTTCAGTTTCGGAGATACCGTCGGGCTCTGTCGAGCCGATGATGAAGATGCCGTGCTCACCGACCGGCAGAAGTAGCTCCGACTCGATTGGTGTCTCGGGGTTGTACACGCTCTCGACGGCCCCGAGGTCCGGGTAGTAGCTCTGTGTGCCCTCGACAAACGACTCCCAGGCGAGCCCCTCACCACGCTCGAACACCGGCACGTCGTCGAACAGTGCCCGCGCACGTTCCGACACCTGGAGCGGTTGTAGCTCGTCTCTGCCGGCGTCGTACCGGCAGTACCCGACGAGCGGTCGTTTGAGCCGCTCGGTCATCGATTCGAGGGCGTGGTCGATGACCGTCTCGCGGTCGTCCGCCAGCATGAACGTCTCCACGGAGTCTCTGAGGCGACTCACCTGCCGCTCGGTCCGCTTTCGCTCGCTGATGTCACGGTTGACACAGACGAGCCCACCGTCGTCGAGGCGGGTCAGTGAGACGTACTGCTCGACGGAACTGCCGTCTTTTTTCGAGCCTGTCAGCTCTCCCGCCCACGACCCGGTCTGTTCGAGTTCGGCAAACGGGCCGGCCTCGATGTCGGCCTGTACCGCCTCGGTGTAGAGCCTGCGCCAGTGCTCGCCGAGCAGTTCCCCGGCGGTGTAGCCGAATATCTCCGCGTGTGCCTCGTTCATGTAGACGTACTCACCACGCTCCGAGAGAATTGAGAGCCCGGTCAGAGAGGCGTCCATCGCCGCGGAGCGACGCCTCAGTTCGCTCTGCTGATCGAACTGTGCCGACGCCTCGTGGAGTGTCACAACCCGATACGTCCGGCCGTCGACGGTCGGCCTCGATTCGACGGTTTCGACCGGCCACAGACTGCCGTTCCCGGTTTCGATGTACCGGGTCTCCTGTTCGTCCGCCGGGTGGTCGTCGACATCTCCGGCAGGGGCCGGTTGCTGGGCGCCGCGGACCGCTACCTGCTCTCTGTTCGCGTACAACTCGTCGTAACTCGAGCCGAGTATCGACTCCCGTGACCGACAGAGAGACTCACAGCCCGCGTCGTTGAGAGCCACCACGACACCGGTCTCTGCGTCTACGGCCAGTGTCGGGGCCGGTGTCTCGACGAACAGCCGCGCGAGAGAGAGGGACGGCGTGTCGGCGTTCTGGGCTCGCTGGATATCGCTGTCGGGCTCCCCGTCGGTTCCGGGAGCCGTGGCAAAGGCCGACCGGACCGACGCAACGAGCTGTCGTTCCGGACTGTCTGGGTGGAGATACGTCGTCTGCGCGGACAGCGAACCGTCCGCCGGGTCGAGCGAGGAATCCAGGTCGACGACCAGGAGTCGTCTGTCCGGCAGGCGACCGGACGAGTCGAGTTTGCGGAACGCCGAACCGGTACACACGAGCGCTGTCGACCCGGAACCGGTCTGCCGGGAGAGGGTTCCCGCTGTGTCGACCGCCGGAGTGGTCGTGTCCTGGACGACGACACTCGCGAAGAGACGGTCGAGCATCGGCCGGAGCAACTCCACGGCGTCGACTGCACGCTCCCCAACTGGAACAACCTGGAGTGTTTCGAGGTGGGGGAGTGTGTTACTCATCTATCGTCAAAACCGATCTCGGTCGGTCCGCTCCCGCGTCGAGGGGTGCTCGAGTTCTCAGTACTGATGATTTGATGCCACCCGAGATGGCTCCGATCACCGAGGTCGACCGAACAGTGGTCTGTGCTGTAGATGCCGGAGACGACATGGGACACCTGTCTGTGTACACTGCGTGAATCAAAGAGGTGTGCCCTGATATGTCCGGCGGTGAAATCTCAGCCAGTAATATCGGTACTTCCCAACCGGTGTGAGCAGCGGAGCTAAAGCGTTGCTCTGATTGAGGAGGATGTCTGGTTGAGATGATGTGTTCAAAACCCCTCAACCAGACGGTGTACTTTCGGCAGCGGACCTAAAAGAAGCAGCGGATAGCGTCATTGGTGAGTTGCCATTGCCAGGAATCGAGGGCTCGCCCCTCGATTCCGATGCTATCTGGCCAGTCGTCACAATGGCCAGCGTTAATCAGTCGTCCGTCTGGGACGTGACCTCCCAGACGGACGACACACCTTGCGACGATACCGTCATGGACTGGCTGCACACGCTCTAACGTGACCAACTCGGAATGGCCGCAACACTCCTGTTTCGCCACCTCGCCATGACGATTCTCGACCCCGATCGGTCGAGAATCGTCTCCATCGACTTCGTCGATAACCCGTACCACGGCTCTCCCGACGAGGACAACGGTGAACTCTGCACAACCACACCAACCGACGGGACCACGACCTGTCACCGTTACTGCACCGCCTACATCGTCTCGAACGGGAAGCCGGTGACACTGGCGCTCACCTACGTCCGCAGCGACGAGAGGGAGGCCGACGCGGTCGAGCGC
>JAQCNG010000141.1 GCA_028275145.1 Halovenus sp.
CACCCGAAGAACGCACCACCCTGCAGTCGGTGCGGGAACGCCAGCCTCGAACGCGAGACACGCCGCGTCGACGACGACGAACTCTCCGCGCCGGGTTACGGTGACCTGGTGACACCACGGTATCTCGTGGTGCTGGTCGGGGTGCTCGCGCTCGCTGTTCTGTTCGCGCTGGGGGCCACGGGAACTGTCGACGTCCCCGGTTTCCCCGACGACTCTGTCCCCTCGGTGGACAACGTGCCGGGCAACGCCACGACGGCGGGGGGTGTCTCGCTCGCGGAGGTGGAGACGGCCTATCTCGGGGCGCTGAACGACCGCCGGGTGGCCGACGATAACCCGTTGCTCGACCGGCGGAACAGGCTCGACGAGGTGGCCCGCTACTACAACCAGGAACGGGTGAAAGCACAGGCCGAAGGGGAGTCATCACCCTCGGCCAGAGAACTCGGCATCTCGGGTCTGCTTCCCGGGGACTGCTCGGAGGGCGGCCTGGCCCACCGCACACAGCAGTTCGACGGCGCCGCCGCCGACACCGCCGGCACGCGGTTCACCGACACGCTGACCACTCGCTCGCTCGCGCTGCTGGAGCAGTACGTTCTGACCGGTGTCGATGTCCACGCCGCCGACGGGACACTGTTTCTCACAGAAGTGCTGTGTACGACCTGACCGCGACTCAGGCACTGGCTGTCGCGGTCTCGTAGGCCTCGCTGAACGTGCTCGCCTTTTCGACGACACGGTCGGCACCGGTCTCGAGCGCGTCGAGCGCGTCGACGCCCTCCTCGGTCTTTATCGTGAGAACCGGTTCGGTCTGGCCACCCGACTGCTCCGGGTTCATGTCGTAGGTTGCCGCCGAGACACCCTCTGTCTCGAGTAGCGCCCCCTTCAGGACGTTCATGAAGGTGTGGTCCTCGCCGGCGATCTCGATAGAGAGCTCCGCATCGTTTCGCTCGATAACCCGCAGTTCCATAGCCGACAGTACCTGACCGACGCATCTCAAGCTTTCGACTCGTCCTGTTGCTGTGTCAGCGGGCGCTGGCTTCGCCTCGCCGCCTGGGAACCCGATGGCTCGAGCTATCCAGAAACCGGACGGTACCGCTCGTGCGCGCCACCGGGATGAGGCCCGAGGCTGGTGACGAAACTGGACACACAGTCGGCACGAGCAGGCTTGCGCGTGTCCAGACCGACCGTCGCGGGTTCAGTTCAGGGCGGCGACGTCCTCGGCCGTGACCTCGTGGTCGTCGGGGAGGCGGTCGATGCAGTCGTAACAGAGGAAATGCTCGGAGCCATCGACCAGTTCGAGCGTCATCCCCTCTGTTGGTCTGTGGTCGAAAATCCAGAGATTCGCGAGGCCGCCGCCGATTCGCACGGTCTTGCCACAGCCGTCGCACTGCTCGGTAGCCATACGGGAGAGAGGGTGGCCACGGGCAAATGGGTTTTCCCCGGGTCCGGCGAGCGCACGACCGGAGACCACGTTTTCTTAAACGCTCCGCCCGGAGCGTGTGGCATGGAGAGTCTCAACCGGATGGCGACGGAACTAGTCGACGAGGCTATCGACTTTGCCGACGAACTCGCCATCGAGGTACACACGCTGCCGGGCGATGCGGCGGTTCTGGACTTCGGCGTCGACCTGCCGGGTGGCATCGAGGCCGGACTCCTGCTGGCCGAGATACAGACCGCCGGGCTGGCGACGCTCGACACCCGTCTCGACGAGGTGGCCGGTGCGCCGCTGACACACGTCGAGTGTTCGACCGACCAGCCCGCGCTGTCGTTGCTCTGTGCTGGCAAGGCCGGCTGGGAGGTCAGCACCGGGGCGTTCGACGCGCTCGGTAGCGGTCCGGCGCGCGCACTCGTCGCCGAGGAGCCGGTGTTCGGGCGCATCAACTACCGTGACGAGTTCGACCTCGCGGTGCTGGCGCTGGAGTCCGACCGCCTCCCCGACGAGCGCGTCGCCGCACAGGTCGCCGAGCGGGCGGGTGTCCCCGAGAGCGGTGTCTTCCTGCCGACGTACGCCACCGCGAGCGTCACCGGCAGCGTGGTCGCGGCCTCGCGGGCGGCTGAACTCGGGGTCTACCGGCTCACCGAACTCGGCTACGACCCGCTTGACGTGCTCTCGGTGACCGGCTCTGCGCCGATTGCGCCCGTGGCCGGTGACGAGCAGTCCGCGCTCGCGACCACACAGGACGCAATCGCCTACGGCAGTCAGGTGCATCTCGTCGTCGACAGCCCGTTCGACCGGTTCGACGAACTCGTCTCCACGGCCCGCGAGGAGTACGGCACCCCCTTCGCGGACATCTACGCGGGCGTCGACTGGGCGTACGACCAGCTCCCGCTGGAGCTGTTCGGCCCGGCACAGGTCACCGTCGACGTTGTCGGTGGCGACACACACGTCGTCGGTGACCGCTCCGAGGACCTGCTCGCGGAGAGTTTCGACCTGTAGCCGGTCAGGAGAGAATGTCGTCGATTCGCTGTGGCTCGCCCGACAGCGGCGGGTCGGGCTCGACTATCTGCAACACCTCGTGGTCTGTCACGTCGGGGTACTGCTTTCCGATTGCCTCCTCGACGAGGTCTTTCTCCAGTCGGAACTCGGTCCCCTCGTAGACGACATCGATACCCTGCTCGTCGAACGACAGGAGGGTCATATCACTGGTAGGGAACTGCCGGATATAAGCCCCGCGTCACTCGCGGATGCGGACGATACCGCCACGAAAGACCCGGCTGTTCGGGATGATGTACTCCTTGCCGTCGGCCTCGACGTGGGTGACGAAGATGGTCATCTCCTGGACGATGCCCCGCCTGTCGTCGACCCGGACCTCGTCGCCGATGCTGTAGGGTTGGTTGAGCAGCAGGTAGATACCCGCCGCGCCGGACGCCAGCAGGTCCTTGAACGCGACGGCCGCCAGCAGGACAACTCCGAACACGTACGCGGTCAGCAACACGAGCAGCGCCGTCGTGGCGACACCGACCTGTGCGAGCGCGATGAGTGCGGCGATGTAGTAGATGCTGTACTTGACAAGCCGTGGAAGCACGGACGCCTCCGGCAGTTTGACCGAGCGCAGACGCTCCTGTACGACGAGTTCGGCCTCGTCGCCGACGATGAAGCCAACGATGACCGCGAACGCCGCGACGAGCAACTTCGGCAACAGTGCCGTCACCTGCGCCCAGAACACCGACGTATCGAACACCTGAGCGACGTTGAACGCGAACAGCACCGCGACGCCGTAGACAGACAGCGCCAGCAACCCGCCGACGATACCGGCGGTCGAGGTGCCGAACCGACCCGCCCCGCGCTCGATGGTGGTGCCCTCGACGACATCGTCGAGCCCCGTCCGGCGGAACAGCGTGTGGGTCCAGCGCCAGACCAGGTACGCGACGACCAGTCCCAGCACCAGCACCGTCGCTGCGAGGGTGAACGCCGTCTCCGCCGAGATGACGTCGTTTATCTGCTCGGCCAGATTTACCATCTAGTACTCCTCCGGGTCGAGTTCGAGTACCAGGCTGCCGGCCTTGAATGCACGGACCATGCCGTCGCTCTCGGAGAGCACGATGGCGACGGCGTTCGTGTCACGGGTGATTGCGCCGCCGGCCATGTGGCGCGCGCCGAGTCCCTTCGGGATGTCGACCCCCTCCGCGCCCGGTTCCAGATAGCGGTACGCCGAGACGATCTTCCCGCCGTCGGAGATGACAAACGCCCCGTCGAGGCGGGAGAACTCCTTCAGCATCACGTTCACGATCGGGTCACCCACGTCGACGTGGGACTTCTCGAAGGGGTTGTACGACAGCGGTCGGGACTTGTTCATCACCTTGCCCGCGTCGCCCACCACGAACAGTGCGCCGACGGGCTTGCCCTTCTGCCCTTTTCTGCCGAGTTCGATTGCCACCTCCAGGACGTCCCGGACCACCTCCGAGTCGGCACGGGAGTTGACAAACAGGTCGTAGACGCCGCTGTGTGTGAACTCGTCGGCTCGCACCCGGACGGCGGTGTCGAGTCGACTCTCGCTGAACGACTGGGTGAGTCCGACAACCTCGTCGTCCTCCTCCAGCAGTCCCTGGTCGATTGCACCCTCGATACCGAACCGCACCCGCGCGCTCGTCTGTGCGAACTCCAGCGGGAGCGGCACGTACACCTCGGCTCCAACGGCGTTGTCGGTTCCCACGACGATAGTCGGGCGCTCGTCGCCCTCGAACCGGTCGTAGGTCGACTGGTCGGTACTGAACAACAACACTGCATCCACATCGGCGATTATCTCCTCGACAACCGTCTCCATGCCGCTCATTATCTATGAAAGCCATACGGTAGGAAAAAGCCTTGCGTCACGTCTGCCGGCCGTCTGCCGTCGGGCAGACACGCAACTGACGGGCCGACACACAGGGTGGTCCACACCGGCGACAGAACGGACCAACCTCGTCCAGACGACCGCGAGCCCAGACGACCGCGAGCCCAGACAACCGCGAGCCCAGACGGCCGCGAGCCCAGACGGCCGCGAGCCCAGACGGCCGCGAGCCCAGACGGCCGCGAGCCCAGACGGCCGCGAGCACAAACGGGTCCCGGGCGTCGTCAGAGCTACTGTTGCTGTGCGAGTAACAGTCCGAGGTAGGAGGTCTGGATTGCCTCTCCGGGGTCGAGACCGAGGTCGACCAGCAGGTCGGTGACCGTCTCGCGCGCGGCGTCGATATCGTCCTCGGCCACAGCCTCGTGGTGCTCCACCTCGACGAACTCCCCGAGGTCGACGACGCGGTCGAGTGTCACCCGGCAGTCGGCCACCTCGTAGCGGTCCCGTTCCTTGCGGACCGTGGCGGCGGGGTCGTAACCCAGTCCCCCGAGGATGTCCCGTATCGCCTCCTCGTCCGCGACGCGGGTCTCTGCCTCCTCGCGTGTCTTCGAGCGGTCGTCGACCAGCGGTCCCTTGTAGGTCAACAGCGCGCGCCCGCCGTCTCCGGCACCGTCGTCGTCGTCGACCTCGTGGCGCACCCGGAACGCCTCGTCGGTCGCCGCGAAATCTCTGTCCGGCGCGTCGTAGTAGGTGTCCACCTGCGTGACCCTGCCGACGTGGTCGGCGTCCATCGCCGCCAGTTGCTCCCTGACCGGGTCGTGTACAGCCCGCACCTTCAGCTCGACCTCGTACATACCCCAACGTGGGGGCCGACGCCCAAAGTCCTGTGGACCTGCGCCGCCAGCCCGGTTGTCCTGTTGTCGGCTACGCGGTGTCGATCACGTGTGCCGGTCGATGAGCGTGTCGGCGGTGCGCTCCCAGTCGTCGTCCTCGAAGTAACGCTCGGCGAGGTGACCCTCCGGCATCTCGCCGGTGGCGCGTTTCTCCTCGCCGTAGGAGGGTCGGTCCTGCTGGAAAAACCGGCCCGTCAGCACCTCGCCCTCGTAGAGGCGGGTTTCGGCCTCGTACATCACCTCGCCGGCGTCTTTCCGGTCCGAGAGGTCGAACTCGAACTCGTCGTCGTCCTGGATGTCGGTGTATGGGACGTACTCCTTTGCGTCCTTGTTCCAGGTGGGACACTGGGTGAGGAAATCGATGTGGGCGAAGCCGTCGTGCTCGATTGCCTCCGCGACGATCTCCTGTGCCTGCCGGGGGTTGGTCGCGGCCGTCCGGGCGATGTAGGACGCACCGGAGGCGAGCGCCAGCGACAGTGGCCGAACAGGTGCTTTCGCGCTGCCCGAGGGCTGGGTCTTCGACTTGTGACCCTTTGGGCTGGTGGGCGAGGTCTGTCCCTTTGTCAGCCCGAATATCTCGTTGTTGAACACGATGTATGTCATGTCGTGGTTCTCGCGGGCGGTGTGCATGAAGTGGTTGCCGCCGATGCCGTAGCCGTCGCCATCACCGCCGGCGGCGACCACCTCCAGACCGGGGTTTGCGACCTTCGACGCGCGGGCGACCGGCAGGGCGCGCCCGTGAATCGAGTGGTAGCCGTAGCTCTCGAAGTAACTCGAGAGCTTTCCGGAGCAGCCGATGCCGGTCACCAGCAGCACCTCCTCCGGGGTGCGTCCGACGTCGGTCATCGCGCCTTTCAGGGCCTTCAGTACGGCAAAGTCACCACAGCCCGGACACCACGTCGGCTGTGGCTCGACACCCGGTGTGAACTCCTCCTTTGTCGCCTCCCGCTCGGACCCGATTGCGGAGAACGAGGTCATACGCCGTTCCCCCCGGTGTGACCGTCTCGTGTGTGGTCGTCTGGCTGTGCCTCCCGTCGTGGCTGGTGTGTGTCAGTCATTGGTATCATCTGTTGTGAGTGTCTCAGTCACCCGCCGCGTGTTCGAGTTCGACGTTGCCGGACGGCTCGTTGCCGTCGACGTTCGACTCGAACCCCTCGACAATCTCGCCGGGTTCGAACGTCTCGCCGTCGTATTTCAGGAGGCTGGACATCGTCGAGCCAAAGCGGCCCAGTTTCCGCTGTGTGAGTCCGCGGAACTGCGCGGTGGCGTTCATCTCCACGACCAGCGCCTTCTCGACGCCCGCGAGGAAGTCGGCAACCTCCGTCTCGGGGTAGGGCATGAGGTCGCTGACACCCATCGCCCGCACGTCGTGGCCGTCCGCGCGCAGGCGGTCGACGGCTTCGAAGACGGTGTCCTGGTTGCTCCCCCAGGTGAGAATGCCGTACGTCGCGTCCTCGGGACCGTGCAGCGTCTGGTGGCCCGCCTCGTCGAGCTCCGACCGGATGGCGTCGAGTTTCGCCATCCGGCGGTCCATCTGGGCCTTCCGGTTGTCGGGGTCCTCGCTGATGTGGCCGACCGCCATCGACTCGTTGCCCGTCGCCAGAAACCGGCCGCCCTCCTGTCCGGGCACCGACCGCGGGACGACGCCGTCCTCGCCGTCGTGGGCGTAGCGCGTGTACTTGCCGGCGGCGTCGTGGGCCGCGTCCGCCAGGTCGTCCTCGGTGAGCACCGACCCCGGGTCGGGCGCCGGCTCGCGGTCGAAGTACGACGCGGACACCGAGCGCATCTCGCCGCCGAGTTTCTGGTCGTACAGTATGATCCCCGGAAGCTGGTAGTCGTAGGCGAGCCGGAACACCTCGCGTGTCTGGTCGTAGGCCTCCTCCAGATTGCCCGGCGCGATGACCAGCCGACACGAGTCGCCCTGACTCGTGTACAGCACGTGCTCGAGGTCACCCTGTTCGGTCTTTGTCGGCATACCCGTGGAGGGGCCGGCCCGCATCGCCTCGACCAGCACAATCGGGGTCTCTGTCATCTCGGCCAGCCCCAGGGGTTCGCTCATCAGGGCGAACCCGCCACCCGAGGAGCCCGACATCGCTTTGACCCCCGTGTGGGAGGCGCCGATAGCCAGCGCGGCCGCGGCGATCTCGTCCTCGACCTGCTCGGAGACGCCGCCAAACCGGGGCAGATTCTGTGACATGATGGTGAACACATCGGTCCAGGGGGTCATCGGGTAGCCCGAGATGAACCGACACCCGGAGTCCAGCGCGGCGTAGGCGATCGCGTTCGACCCGCTCATCATCGCCTGCTCTTCCTCGTGGTCCCCCTCGGGGACCGCCAGGTCGTGGTCGGTCTCGAGCGCCGCGGCCCTCTCGTAGGCCTCCTCGAGCACCGCCAGGTTCGCCTCCATGATGTCGCCGCCCATCGCCTCGCGGATCAACTCCTCGAAGTAGGTGGTGTCCATCCCGAGCAGTGCGGCCGTCGCGCCGACACCTGCGGTGTTGCGCATCACCTCGCGGCCGTGGTCGCGGGCGATACCCCGCAGGTCCATCGGGTAGACGTGCCAGTTGTTCTCCGCGGCGCGCCCCTCGAGGTCGGTCTCCGCGACCGCCTCCTCGTCGAGCAGGCCGCTGTCGTAGACGATGACACCGCCCTCGTTGAGGTCGTCGAAGTGCTCGACCAGCGGCTTCCGGCGCTCGTTGCCGTAGTAGGCGTCGTCCTGTGGGTTGCGCGCGAAACTGTCGCCCAGCGCCAGCAGGAAGTTGAACCCGTCACCGCGGGACTGGACCGGTTCGTCGGCCGCCCGTACCTCCACGTAGGTGTGCCCGCCACGAATCCGCGAGGGGTAGTGGCGGTGTGTGAACACGTGCAGCCCCGCTCGCATCAGCGCCTTCGCGAGATTCTGACTCGTCGAGTCGATGCCGTCGCCGGACCCGCCGGCGATTCGCCACATCAGGCTCGAGTCTGTCATGGTTTTTCCTCCAAATCTGGTAAGTACGGCATAGCTAGAACTACACAGCGACGTAACTAAAGACTTGCTGCAGTGTGCAGCCGTGACATGTGCCGACCGGTGACGGGTCCCCAGACTGCCCCGGGCGGTCTCAGACCGCGAGTTCGTAGAGTTCGTCCCCGACGTGGTGGATTGACTCGACGACCCGGCCCTCCTCGCCGACCATCTCCGGGCCCTCCACCAGCGCCCGACCGATAGCGAGGAACTTGCCGTGGCTCTCCTCGTTTATCACCACCAGGTCGCCCTCGGAGATGTCGTCGTCGGCCTCGACGATACCCGGACGCATTATGTCCGCGCCGTTCGAGACGAACCCCACCGCCCCGGCGTCGACGGTCACGACGTGCTCCGTGGGGGGATACTCGTTTGCTCCCCGTACCGTGAGAAACGGCTCTCTCCCCGTTTCCCCGTCGACGTACAACACGAGCGGGTCGCCGTCCACCAGCACGACGTTCCACCCCTCACCCGTCAACTCGACGTTCTCGACGGTGTCGGCGTCGACCTCGACACCGAGTTTCCCCGCGAGCATCTCCTGTATCTCGGCTATCGCATCCGACCGCAGGTGATGACGCGACTTGACCTCCATACCCTGTCTCCGGTGAGCGTAAACATAAACGCCACCGTTTGCGTCTGCCGACCGGGCCACCACCGTCAGACCGGGATGCGGTCAACGATCGTCTCGCCGTCGACAACGAGGTTGTACGCCCCCTCGTCGTCGTTCCAGAGCACGAGCGTGTTCTCCATCGACAGCAGGTCGCCGTAGCCGGCCTCCCCGAGACCGCGGTTCAGCGTCGAGGGTTCCGTCAGCACGGCGAAGTGGTCGACTCGCTGGCTCCCGTCGCCGACCAGAAAGAGCGGGTTCCCCCCCGCCGAGAGGTCGGGACTCAGCTTTACTGCCACACAGTCGACCCGTTCGGTGACGTGGCGCTCGCTCGCGGCGAGTTTCGCCACCCGCCCCTGGTCGGGGCGAAAGGAGAGTGCCCGCTCGCCGTCCGGCCGTAGCACCGAGTAGGCGTACTGCACGTCCGCGTTGACGAACTCGCCGTCGCCCGGCAACCGCTCCGGGTCGCCGCTGCTCTGGCCGTCCGGTCCGGTCTGCTCCCCCGGTTCCCGCTCGCCCTCGTCGAGACGTTGCTGGACGACAGGCGGTTCCAGTCGGCCCCTGCGGACAAACGACCAGGAGGTGCTCTCCGGCCGTTCGTGTGGCCACAGTCGCACGGTCGGCGCGTACACCGTCGCGCCCGCCGCCGCCTCGACCTGTCGCTCGACCTCCCGGAGACCGATCGCCGTGTTCCGGTCCGCCGGCGAGAGCGCCACCACCGACCCGCTGTCGTCGAGCCACCCCATCGCCCGCTCGACCTGTCCGGCCGGGTCCTCGAGCTCCGAGAGCACGTTCGAGAACAGCACCAGGTCGAACGCCCCGGCCGACGGCTCGAAACCCTCGATCTGCTCGCGGTGGACCGTGGTGTGGACGTTGCGACCCGTCTCCGCGAGCAGTTGCTCCAGCACGCCGGCGGCCGGACTCGGTTCGACTGCGTGGTACTCCACGAGTGTCGAGTCGTCCACGAACGACGCGAGACCGAGCGCCGGACCCCCGACGCCCGCGCCGACGTCCAGCACGCGCATCTGTCTGGGCACGAACCCCGCCGCCGCCAGGTCCGCGAGGACGTACTGTACCGCCGCGAAGTACGCCGGCAGGTGGTAGATGGCGTAGCCGAGTGCGGTCTGCTCGTCGTAGGTGACGGTCCCGCCGGCGAGATACTGCCGCTTGAAATCCCGGACCGTCGCCCGCAGGGTCGCGCCGGACTCGCCGTCCGGCCACCCCGGACCGAACCGCTCGACGAGCAGTCCCTCCACCGCCCGCTCGATGCTGGATGGCACCGATTCGATACCGTCGAAGGCACCGTCCAGTTGGCCGTCGGGAACCGGTTCGAACCGGCCGTCCTCGCGCTCGAGCAACCCCAGGTCGGGGGCCTCCTCGCGGAGCACCTGCCTGACCGCCGCCGGATGTGGCTGCCCCTCGACGTACTCGGTTATCTCCGCCGGGTCGACCGGCCGAACCTGTCTGAGATAGCGGGCGTTGTCCCGCACCTGTGCGCGCTGGGCCTCGTTCACTCTCGCTCACCGTCGTCCACGTTGCGGTCGTCTCGGGTGACGTTGCGGCCGGCCTCCCGGTAGATTCTCTCGAAGGCAACACCACGCTCCTCGTCGACACG
>JAQCNG010000150.1 GCA_028275145.1 Halovenus sp.
GCGGCGTCGAGGAGGTTCTCGGGGACGTCCACCTCCGGTGTGCTGGTGTCACCGTCGTACTCGACGGCGAACCCGTCGAGCGAGAGGTCGCCCGCTCTCACGCGGAGCCCCTCCTCGCGGCGCGTCACTGTCACCCGGGCCCGCACCCCGATTGCACACGGCACCGCGGGCTCACCGTAGACGACTGCGTGCTCCCCAAACAGGTACACCTTCCCCGGAGCGCTCGACGTGACCATACACCCGTTCTGGTGGCGAGCCTCTTCGAGATTTCGGACTGCCGGTCGGGCGTGGCCGGGACGATGGGCGGGAGTCTGGCAAAGGAGGCCCCAAAACGGCGTGGGTCACGGCGATTGCGAACCCGAAGAAACACAGGATGAGTCGTCGCCGGGCCACCCGTGGCGCGTCAGTCGCCGAGTTCGCCCCGCCGAATCTGTTGCTCGGCGGCCCCGCGGGCGTCGTCCGGGTCGAAGTTGGCGACGACGGCGTCTAGGTCTCTCTCCGTCTTACGCAACTCGCGGGCGTGGGCGGTGATGTTCGGGAGCGCCCGGACGACGTTGTCGACGATGGGAACGGCGGCAACCTCGGCCGAGCGGGACATCGGATTCAGGTCGACGACGAGTTCGGTCTTGCCCATCTCGCCGAGTGCCTCGGCGCGGTCACCGTCCTCCAGTGGGACCAGCACCACGTCCGCGTCGTAGATGCCGTCCGCGTCGACCTTCGCTCGCTCGTGGTCCAACCCGGGGATGCGCGCGTCGGCGGCCTCCCCTCTCACACTGTTCGCGCCGTGCTCGCGGAGGTGGTCGGCGATGGCCGCGACGCGCTGTTCGGTCCGGTTGAACAGGTTGACCTCCAGGTCTGCCCCCGTTGTCTCGGCGAGGTCGACCAGTTCCTCGGGGACCAGCGCCGCAACGTTCCCGTTGACCGATAGGACCGCGTGGTCGGCATCGAGCAGGTGTGCGGCGGCGACGCGCTCGGCGGTGTCCGCGCTCGGAATCGTCTGCTCGCCGAGCAGATAGTCGAACGCCTCGCCCCGACCCTGTGCGACGAGGCCCTGCCGACTCGTGAGGCCCTTTTCCACACCCGCCTCGATGCGGTGGCGCTGCATCAGCGACTCGTACCGGGGATGGCTCTCCGGTATCTCCTCCATGTGTCCCCGTAGGTACCGGGACGGGTATATGTCACCGCATTTCGGGTCGACGTATCGGTCGGACTCGGTGCCCTCTCTCCGGGAATGCACCTCCCGGGTCGGCCAGCAGGCCGCACTCTCCAGGGTCTCTCGACGATGCAGATGGGTTTTTACTTTCTGCACCCGATGTACACAGTGATGACAGACGCACTGTTTATTGTCAGCGAGGAAGGATACTGGGGCGAGGAGTGCATCGAACCGCTCACCACACTGTCGGATGCCGGCGTCGAGATAACCGTCGCGACGCCGAGTGGCGACCCGCCGGTGATCGACGACCGCTCTATCGACCCGGAGGAGGTCGGCGAGGAGACCGCCGAACACGTTGCCGAGGTCCACGAGACCGACGACCGGTTGCGTGACCCGGTGGCCCTGGCCGACGCCGACCCGGGGGCGTACGACGCGGTCGTGTTCCCGGGTGG
Organism: Halovenus sp.; assembly: GCA_028275145.1. Lineage (GTDB taxonomy): Archaea > Halobacteriota > Halobacteria > Halobacteriales > Haloarculaceae > Halovenus. The sequence continues at coordinate 1,606 of JAQCNG010000150.1, forward strand.
TCACGGCACGGAGTGGGACATCACCCAGGACCGCCACGCCCGGGCCGCGCTCCGAACCGCCGTCGAGGACGGCGACAGCAAGGCGCTCGTCGTCTGTCACGCCGTCGGCATCCTCGCGTTCACCCGTGACGCCGACGGCGACCTGCTCGTTGCCGGCCGGGACGTGACCGGGTTCCCCGACGCGTGGGAGGAGGGGATTGTCGACGACCAGCACCTGATGCCCGACGGCCGCAAACTCCCCTACTGGGTCGAGATGGAGGTAAAGGCCGCCGGCGCAAACTGGAACGCGGAACTCGATGCCGATACATCCGTTACCGTCGACGGCGACCTCGTCACCGCACGTGGCCCGCCCTCCTCCCACGAGGCCGCGGTCACGCTCCTCGACGAACTCGGTGTCGAACACTGAGTGGACCCGCCAGGTGGGGTCGTGTCCCATCCGTCGGGTCTGTGCTCGCGTCGAGCGCGCGTGGGTGACCACGTAGCACAGAGAGACTTTGTTCCGATGCTGTGTGTTTATCACTGGTTCGGGCAGTAGACACCGTATGGGTCGACGATTCGGGTTGGAGAAATCCGTTACTCCGTGGCACGCCTACGTCATCGCGAGCGCGGCCTACGTGAGCGCACAACCGCTCGTCCACAACCCCGATGTCCCGATGGTGCGAGGTGTCGGGTACCTGGTTGCGGCGCTGGTCGGCTTCTATCTCGTTGTTCGCGTGGCTATGGCGGTCATGTCTGTCGTCGAGGAACTGACGTCGCTGTGGCCGAACCGATTTCTCAGCGTCAAGGTGTACTGTCTCGGGTTCGCGACCGCCGAGACGATGCAGGCGATTCAGGCCTACGGCGAGGTGACCAGCGAGTCGTTTCTCGTGTGGTCGTCCGAACCAGCCACGGGAACGGCGATTTTCGGACTACTAGTGGTTGGCATCCCGCTGACGGCGGGCCTCGGTCTGGCGAACTGGGTCCGGTTGAAGTTTTTACAGCCCCGGGAGGCCGACATCGACTACTGAGCGGGGCAACGGGCAACCTGACCGGGGGCCTCTGATACGGTCGTTCGTGATTTATTTTCGTGGCCACCTCACAGAGACCGGCCTGTCAGGGCGTGAGACACGCAATTTGTTTCACCATGGCGGTAAAGAGTCACGAACGACCGTATCACTCCCCGAGTGCGGGGCGCCGGATGCGGCCGTCGAGGGTCGGGTCTAGCCCCTGTTCGCGGGCGTAGGCGACGATTGCGTCGCGTGCCTTTCCGTGCTGGCTGACAACATCACCGGGGCCGAACGCGTCGTTGACGTGGTCGGTTTCGACCAGATACTCGGGCACACCGACGGTGTATCTCCGGTCCGCTACAACAGGGTCGCCATCGACGCGTGCCTGCAGGAGTTCCCCGGCGTCGTCGTCCCAGACGACGGTAGCACCGCTGACGTGGCTACAGAACTCCTCGGGGTGGCCGTCGTCGTGGTAGCCAAACGGGACCGCCACGAACGCCTCCCGGAGACGCTCACCCGGTAGTTCGACGGTCAGAAGTTCGTCCTCGTAGGGGGTCAGCGCGACCAGGTCGGCGGCAGTCACCGCACCCTGCAGGGGGTTGCCCGAGCGGATAGCGCCCGGCGGACTGAGCGCGACATCGGCCCCCGACTGCCACCGGATCGCGTCCACGACGACGTTCCCGATTGCACTCTCGGCGACAGTCGTGGTCGTCTCTGTGCGCGGAATCGGCTCCTCGGCGGTCGCCACTGACCTGTCGAGTCCCGTCGCGGCCAGTCGGTCTCGCAGGCGCGTGGCCAGAGACTCGTCGACGTGGTCGTCACCGACCTCGTGGACCTCGGCCGCCGGCCGACTGCCGAGTCGGAGCTCCGCGAACGACTGCCCGCCACGACCCGGCCTGACGACGGCCGTTCCGTCGATAACGTCGGTGAAGATGTCGTGGACGTGGCCGCCCAGAACCGCGTCCACGTCGGTCTCCGCGGCGATTCGCTCGTCGGTGTGTCCGCCGTGAGAGAGCACCACGACCCGTGTGGCACCCGCCGCCCGGAGTCTGGCCGCGTGCTCGCGCACGACCGGAACCGGGTCCTCGAACGAGAGCATCCCCAGTCCGGGGTTGAGTTCGGCCGTCCGCGGGTGTGCAACACCGACGAGTCCGACCATCTCGCCGGCCTCGACCAGTCTGTGTGGTGTGGTCTCGTCCTCGGCAAAGCGGTGGCCGTCGACGGTCACGTTGGCACAGAGCCAGGGCTGGGGAGCGAGTCCGGCGAGTTCACGCGCCCGCTCCGGGCCGAAATCGAACTCGTGGTTGCCGAAGGTGTCGCCGTCGGGTTCGACTGCGCGGAAAAAATCGAGGGCCGCCTCACCCTCCGTCGCCAGCGAGAGCGCCCCCGGCGCGGTGTTGTCACCGGTCCCGACCACCAGGGTCTCCGGGTCGCGTCTGGCGGCAATCTCGCCCGCGAGCCGTGCGCACTGACCGGGGCTGTCGAGTCCGGTCTCCAGGTCGGAGTAGTGCAGCAGATGAACAGACACAACTGCGACTAGGTGGGTCCACCCAGTTGAATATGCCGAAACAGGGCCGCCGGCCACCTGATTCAGCGAGGGAGTCCCGCCGTTTACGACGGGTGTAGGTGATATCGGTGCCCGAGTTTCGGCCGCGAACCACGAGAGAAAGTAATAAGCGGGTACAATATAGATAGTGAGATACGCAATACAATGGAGTGCAGGGCCGAACTCGCCGACCGTGACCGGCAGACCGGCGAGTCTCCACCAGGGTCTGCCCGTCTCTCCCGGACTGGAACCGGGAGCACCGGCCGACGCGCTCTCAGATACTGTGGAGTCAGACGACGACGGGTCAGACCGGGAGACCGACCCGACAGACGGGCACAGAGCCGTCGCCCGAACGGACCTGTGCGGCACCGAAGCAACTAACAGTCCAACTATGTCAGACGCGCTCGAATACGCACAACAGAACGAAACAGAGGCAGTTGTTGAGTCAGGAATGGTCGACGACCTCGTCAGGTTGCTCGACGCCGACGAGGAGGTGACCCGCGAGGAGGCCGCCCGTGTCATCGCCGAACTCTGCGTGGACAACGAGGACAAGGCCGTCGAGTCCGGCGCAGTGTCGAAACTCGTTGCGAATCTGGATTACGCACACGATGATATCCGCGAGGACGCGGCGACCGCGCTCAGTCGAATCGCCGGCGAGTACGCGTGGCGTGTTGTCGAGGCGGGGGCGATACCCGGGCTGGTCGACAATCTGAGCCACGACTACAACGACACCCAGCGGATGTCGGCGGCGACGCTGGAGGCCGTCGCCGAGGAGTACTCGCGGGAGGTTGTCGACGCCGAGGCGGTTCCCGAACTGGCTGCCATTCTCGACCACCGCGACGGACAGACCCGATTGCAGGCAACCCGAACACTGCAACGACTCGGCAGGGAGTACCCCGAGGCGGTGGTCGAGGCCGGGGCAGTGCCGAAGATGGTCACGAATCTCGGTCACGACGACGAGAGCCTGCGCGTTGTCTCTGCCTACACGCTCACACAGACTGCCGAGGAGTATCCGAAACGGGTGGTCAAATCCGGCGCGGTGCCCAGTCTGGCCGCCAACCTCAACCACGCCAACGAGGATGTCCGGGTGAGCAGTTCGCTCGCGCTCCAGCCCCTCGCCCGGGAGTACCCGAAGCAGGTAATAAAGACCGAGGCGGCACCCAAACTGGTCGGCAATCTCGGCCGCGACCACGACCGCACCCGCAGCGTCGCCGCGTGGGTGCTCGAGGAGATTGCAACAGAGTTCCCAAAGCGTGTCGTCAAGGCAAAGGCACTGCCCAAACTGGTCGACAACCTCGACGCCGACCACGAGGAGAGCCGCGTTCGGGCGGCACGGACACTCGGCGAGATCGCGAAGACGTACCCCCGACAGGTCGTCAAGGCCGGCGCGGTGCCCGAGCTCGTCGCCAGCCTCGCGCACGGAAACGAGACGCTCAAATCGGAGTCGACGTTCGTGCTCGGACAGCTCTCGAAGACCCAGCCAGAGCATCTCGTCGAGGCAGACGCGGTCCCCGTGCTGGTGGATCATCTCGACTACGAGAACGAGCGGGTGCGTCTCCAGTCTACGTACTGTCTCATCTACATTTCCAAGGCGGACCCGCAGGCGGTTGTCGATGCCGACGGCGTCTCCGAACTCGTCGCGAATCTCCGGAACAGAGCCGACAAACTCCGGGCGAGTACGACGAAGACACTCGGGGAGATTGCAAAGGAGCTCCCGATGAAGGTGGACACGGCCGGGGCGATACCCGAACTCGTCCAGCTTCTCAGCGACAGTCACAGCCTCACGCGCAAGAACGCCACCTGGGCACTCGGACAACTCGCCAGGGAGTATCCCCAGAGACTCGTCTCCGCCGGAGCGGTGCCGAAACTGGTGTTCAATCTCGACCACGAGCACGACCCCACCGTGAAACAGACCACGTTCGCACTCGCGGG
>JAQCNG010000154.1 GCA_028275145.1 Halovenus sp.
CCGGTCAGCGCCGATCTGTCGATGTCACCGGCGAGGCTGTCGTTCGCGAGCAGGTCACCGATAGTTGCGTTCGCCGGCAGGTCGTCGAGTTGGCCCTCGAACTCCTCGGGCAACTCGCCGTCGAATAACGCGAGCGCCTCCGACAGTTCGGTATCCAGGCTGATATCGCCAGGCAATGCCGAGAGGTCGGGCCGAGCAGGTGCTTCGGTGCCACCGCGAAGACTGACTGTTACCGTGTCTCCCTCGCTGTCGATTACGCCGGTGAGTTCCGTGACCGAGTCGTAGCGCCAGACCGTGCCGTCGTCGACGCCGGTGACAACGGAGTGTCCGTTCTTCGAGACGTTCACCCGCGCCCGGTCGTCCCCGGCGGCCGCCGCCGACACCTGGAACTGGGTCGTCCTGTTGAGCGCCTCGACGGTCACGACCCCGTCGCTGGAGACGGAATCGGCGTCGGCGTAGGTCTCCTGTACGTCCGACAGAATCTCCTCACCGGTGCGTTCGTCCGACCCGGAGCCCATCGCTCCCAGCGCGAGTCCGCCGACGGCCACGACAGCGACCAGGGCGAGGAGGAGGGCAAGGACTGCGACTGTTCGCGTTCGTCCACTGTCGTCGAAGTTCATCGTAGAATTGTAGGGGTTCTACACTATTATATGCATCGCGTGTGTCACAATAGCACGTCTGGTGGCGGGTGACAGCCTCTCTGTGCGGGGGCACCCATCCGTCACACGCTGATGCCGAAACACTCACGCCCGTGGGTCACCTAACAGAATTGAATGGCAACATCGTCTTCTGAACCAGTTGTCTCTGTCGAGAGCGTCCGCAAGGAGTACGAACTCGGCGGGACCGTGACGGCCCTCGACGGCGTCAGCCTGCGGTTCGAGGAGGGGTCGTACACGGCTGTGATGGGCCCGAGCGGGTCCGGCAAGAGTACGCTGCTGAATCTCGTCGGCGCGCTGGACACCCCGACGGCCGGTGACGTCATCGTGGCCGGCAAGAACGTGGCGTCGCTGTCCGAACGGGAACGGGCCGCACTCCGTGGCACCCGAATCGGATTCATCTTCCAGACGTTCAATCTCATGCCACGGCTGACCGCAGTGGAGAACGTCTCTCTGCCGCTGATGTTCGCGGAGTGGGGTCGCTCGCGCCGTCGCGAGCGGGCGGAGGGCCTGCTCGCCGATGTCGGCCTCGGGGACCGACTCGACCACCTCCCCCAGGAGCTGAGCGGCGGCCAGCGCCAGCGGGTCGCCATCGCGCGAGCGCTCGCGTCCGACCCCGAACTGATTCTGGCCGACGAACCGACCGGCAACGTCGACACCGAAACCGGTCACGAGATAATGTCGCTCCTGCGTGACGCGAACGACCGGGGCAACGCGGTGTTGCTCGTCACCCACGAGCGACGCATCGCCGAGCACGCAGACCGTGTGGTCAACGTCAGAGACGGCGTCGTCGAGGGCATCGAACAGGTCGAACGCGCCGCCCCCGTTGGAGGAAACAACCGATGAGGGCACGCGACGGCATCCGGATTGCGATGCGGGCCCTGGAGGGCCACCGACTCCGGTCGGCGCTGACAGTCGTCGGTATCGTCATCGGTATCGGGACGGTGATAATCTTCGCCAGTTTCGGGACGAGCGTCCAGACCGACGTCGTCGGTGAGTTCGAGGACACCGCGGCGAGCGAGATTCTGGTGGTGACCGGCGACGTCGGCCTGGACCCCGACGACGAGGGGTTCGGCGGCGGCCCGCCGTCACCGGGCAACCTGGATAGCTTCGCGCTACCGGGGCTGACCACACACGACCTCGAACAGCTCGAAACAATCGACGGTGTGGAGTCAGTCATCCCGAGGGGGGATATCGATGCCGCGACCGCGCTTCGCTACGGGAACCAGTCGGAACCCCAGAACGTCGTCGCCACGAGTCCGTCGGCGTTCCCCGGCGAGAACATCGTCAGCGGGCGCTCGTTCGAACAGGGGGCGTCCGGCGAAATCGTGCTGAGCGAGCAGGCAGCGGCCGTGTTCGACCGCAACGTCTCGGTCGGAGACAACATCACCATCGAGTTCCGCGAGGGCGAGGAGACGGCGACTGTCGTCGGCATCGTGACGCGCGCCCGCGGCGGACTCAACCTGTTCGGTGGTTTCAGCACCGAGGCGTACGTGTCGACTGAATACTACCGGGAGTACGGAGACAGCGTCGAGTCACCCTCCGAGGGGGTCAAACAGGCGGCCTACCGCCAGGCGACGCTCGTCGCCGAACCCGACCAGGTGACCGACACCAGCAGTGCCGTCGACACCTACTTCCAGACGGAGTCTGACGCGGCCAGGGTGCTCGACGAGGGTGTCACGGTCCAGTCTGCGGCCGACATCGTCGACGGGATCGAGGAGGTGCTGGGTGACATCATCAGACTGGTCTCGGGAATCGGCCTGCTGGCGCTGCTGGTCGGTGCCTTCGGCATCGCCAACATCATGCTCGTCAGTGTGACCGAGCGGACAAAGGAGATCGGCATCATGAAGGCAAACGGCGCGCAGAACCGGTCGGTGATGGGACTGTTCCTCGCCGAGTCGGTCATGCTCGGGCTCGCGGGCGCAATCGTCGGCATTCCGGCCGGACTCGCGGTCGGCTACGCGGCCTCCGCGTACGCCGAGGTCGGGTTCACCGTTCCCTACGACTGGATTCTGGTGGCCACGCTGATGGGCATCGCCACCGGTGTTGTCTCCGGACTGTACCCGGCCTGGCGGGCGGCCCGTGTGGACCCGATCGACGCGCTGCGCTACGAGTGATTGCCCCCCAGGCGACCGCGATACGAGAGGTTTAGCTGTTTTGCAGGCGCTAAGCCCCCTTCCTCACGGAGCGACCGAAGGGAGCGAGTAGGGAGGGGATACAGCGTCATCAGAAATCGAAGATTTCTGATTGGCAGTCAGATTCCGTGGGAATCTGACGACGCCCGTCATCGTTTTACTTTCACTGCACGGCATGGCCTTACTACCCCTGCGGTCGAAG
>JAQCNG010000164.1 GCA_028275145.1 Halovenus sp.
GCGTTCCCCGGATACAACAGCGTCTCATCACCAACAGAGACAGCCGCAGTGTTGCAGATACCGAGGTCAACACCAGCTGTCTTCTCGCCAGACGAGTCGGCGGCGTCGATGGCGACTTTGCAGACGAAGTGCAGTTCCCAGTGGTCACCAGTCCAGACGATACGGACCTGTTGTACGTCTTCTACGGCAGTCAGGTCTGCGTCTGGACCGGTATCGTATTCGCAGAGGATGAAGTCACTCCACCCGTCTTTCAGGTTCTTGCCTTTCGAGAGGCGGACCTGCTGGTGGTTCATGTCGAGTTTGAACCCGTCTTCTTTGAACGTGATTGTTGAACGCGGGCGTTCGTCACCGTGTTTGCGGTAGCCCGGTGGGTTGGCGTCTGGGTTGTCTTGTTCGAACCAGGACTGGAAAGCGCCAGCCAATTCTTCTATGATTGCCTGGCTTGATTGGGCGTTCAAATCTCTCCAGCACGGTTGGTTCTTCATGTAGGACTTGAGCGGGCCTTCATTGGGTATTTCACCGGTTTCGTCCCAGATGCGGCCAGCGGTCCACCGAGCGACGTTCCAGATTTTACTGCCGGAACGAGCGAGTGAATCAAGGTCGGACACGACACCCTCACGGTCGTTGGTGAGTGCCGCTGTAATGGTGCGTGTCGTGACCAGATTCACTATACATAGCCTATGACAGTACACCGAATTAATTGTTTCGAATCGGCGTTGAATATCCTGTCGGGAGAAACACTGTCGGCTGGGTAATGGGGCGTACGCGATTCACTCCCGCCCTGTTCGGTCCTCGGTTCCGACTAAGCGTCGGAACACTCGTCCCTCACGGAAAGGGCGGGATTCTCTCGCTGAATCAAGATAGGAACGGTTTTTTTCGACGGCGTCCGAGTACCGGACAGGGCGTGTGGCCTAGCGGATAGGGCGAGGGGTTCCTAACCCCTCGATCGCGGGTTCGAATCCCGCCACGCCCGTACAGCGAGAAGCCCGATCGACGAGCGAACCACCACGGCGGGATTCTAATCAGGGAGGTCGCGCGCAGCGAAGCGAGCACGTCCGACCGTGGTTCGAATCCCGCCACGCCCGTACAGCGAGGAGCCCGATCGACGAGCGAACCGTCGTGCAGGCAGACCCAACCGTCGCGGGTCAGTATCTGCGGTCAGCGTGTTCACCGGCGGAGTCGTCGCCGTCTGGCGGGTCTGTGTCACTGGTCGCGTCCACGTCGACCCGTGCGGTGGTTTCGCCGGGCGGGCGGCCGTACCGTGCCGCCAGTTCGTCCAGTTCGGTCGCGTACCGGGCGTCGAGACGGTCGAGTTCTCGCCGGCCCTCCTCGGTGAGCAACCAGTCGGTCACCCGACCGTCGTTGGACACTCGCGCGTACGAACCCGGCTCTGTCGGGTCCTCGCCCTCCAGCGGGCCCAGTGCGTTGCGGTCCGCGCGCAGTTGGTCCACCGGGAGCGACTCGACGCGTCGGATCAGTTCCTTCTCCTCGAGTTGCCCGAAGGTCCGCCTGATGCTCGACTTCCGCACGACTGTCGTCGGACTCCGTGGACCGACGTTGCCGTACCCGCCGCGTTCGACGACTGCTCCGACCGCCGGGAGCACGTCACCGACCGTCGTCGGCCGACGCCGCCCGTCCGGGGTCACCATCTGCCCCAGGACCGCACGCTCGACGTGGCCGCTGGTCTGTACGTCCTCGGTACCCGTGCCGGACGTATCGTCCGAATACCCTGTCTCTGTCATACCAGATGTTACGTAATACTCTCAGTTAACTGTTTGCATTGCGTTCAGTATGTGGGTGTGTACGTTACGGAAACCGAGCCCGGTAACAGCGTCTGCCCACCGGGTGGGTCGGGGCAGTAACCGGGTGGGAGGTGGTGGTATCCGGGCAATCGCTGGTAGCACACTCAAGTGGGTGCGTCCCTATGAAAGCATATGCGGATACACTGGCATCGGCAGGACCTCAGACTCGCCGACAACCCTGCCCTGGTCGGGCGGGGCCTGGAGGAGTCGACAGCAGAGACACCCGCTGTCGGACTGTTCGTGTTCGACCCGGGGGTGCTCGCACACGCCGCCCCACCCCGGTTGTCGTTCATGCTCGACGCGCTCGAGTCGTTACGGGCGGGCTACCGGGAGCGCGGCGGGGAGTTACTACTGGCGAAGGGTGACCCGCGTGTGGTGGTGCCGGCCGTCGCCCGGGGACTCGACGCCGGCACCGTCTCGTGGGCGGCGGACTACTCGGGACTCGCCCGCGAGCGCGACGCGGCAGTCCGGCAGGCCCTCTCCGAGGTGGACATCGAGCGCAACGCCGAGCACCAGGCGGTCCACCACAGACCGGGCAGCATCACGACAAACGCCGGCGACCCGTACAAGGTGTTCACCTACTTCTCGAAGAAGTGGCACGACCGGCCGAAAGCGGAGCCACCAGACCCGCCGAGCGAGGGGGCGCTCGCGGGGGTGGCGGCCGAACCCGCCGCCGTCGAGGACACGCTGGCCGAGCACGGGAACGGCACGGACCCACACCTGCTCGGGGAGGTGCCGACGCTGGCGGACCTCGGGTTCGACCAGCCCGAGGCCGAGGTCCCGACCGCCAGCACAGAGCGGGCACGCGAGCGCCTGGACGGGTTCTGTGAGTCGGATATCTACCGCTACGGCGAGCGCCGGGACTACCCGGCCGACCGATGTACCTCGCGGCTCTCGGGGTACCTGAAATACGGGCTCATCGGCGTCCGCGAGGTGTACGAGACGACCGAGCGCGCCCGCGAGCGCGCACCCGACGAGGAGGCCGGGGAGTCGGTCCACGAGTACCAGGACCAACTGGCCTGGCGGGAGTTCTACACGCAGGTGCTCTGGGACCGACCCGACGTGGTGACGAGCAACTACAAGAGCTACGAGAACGACATCGAGTGGGACAACGACCCCGAGGCGGTACGGGCCTGGAAGAACGGCGAGACGGGTTACCCCATCGTGGACGCGGGGATGCGACAGTTGCGCGCGGAGGCGTACATGCACAACCGCGTGCGGATGATCGTCGCCTCCTTTCTGACGAAGGACCTGCTGGTGGACTGGCGGGTCGGCTACGACTGGTTCCGGGAGAAACTGTTCGACCACGACACCGCAAACAACAACGGAGGGTGGCAGTGGGCCGCCTCCACCGGCACCGACGCCCAGCCGTACTTCCGCATATTCAACCCCATGAGTCAGGGCGAGCGCTACGACCCCGACGCCGAGTACATCCAGAGGTACATCCCCGAACTGGAGGGGGTCCCGGCGGACGTCGTCCACTCCTGGCACGAACTCGATATCGGCACGCGAAAGATGCACGCGCCGGAGTACGCCGCCCCGATTGTCGACCACAGCGAGCGCCGCGAACAGGCCCTCTCGATGTTCGAGCGGGCGCGCGGCGACGACTGACCCGTTGCCCGTGCCGATATCGCTCCCCGACGTTGCACCACAACAGACCCCTGTGCCTGACTCCGTGACACGCCACAGTGAGCAAGAGCCAGTGGGGGGGGTATCCAGCGTGGACGACCCAGACGGAGTCGTTCACAGGACGGTGCCGTGTTTCTTGTCGGGAATCTCCTTCTCGATGTCCTCGTAGAACTCGAACCGGGCCTCCAGTTCCGCGCGGAGCGAACTGGGTGGCACCACCTCGTCGATGACCACCTCGCTCGCCATCCGTTTGACGTCGATGTCCTCGCGGTACTCCTCGCGGAGTTCTGCCTCGACCTCGGCGCGCTCGTCGGGGTCGTCGATGTCGGCGAGTTTGTTCGCGTACACGGCGTTTACTGCCGCCTCCGGCCCCATGATGGCAATCTCGCCGGAGGGGAGTGCGATTGTCGATTCCGGCTGGTACGCCGGACCCGACATCGCGTAGATACCCGCGCCGTAGGCTTTCCGGACGACCACACACTGCTTTGGCACCGTCGCGGAGGAGGTGGCGTAGATCATCTTCTTTCCCTGTTCGAGGATGGCGTCTTTCTCGACCTGTGACCCGGCCATGAACCCGGGGGTGTCACACAGGTACAGCAGAGGGACGTTGTAGGCGTCGGCGGTCCAGATGAACTGTGCGGCCTTCTCGGCGGCGTCGGGGAAGATGGCACCCGCACGCTGGGCGGGTTGGTTTGCGATTATCGCGACCGGCCGGCCGTCGATGCGGGCAAAGGCGGTGAGTATCTCGCTGCCGAACTCCGGTCGTAGCTCCAGCATCGAGTCGGCATCGACCACACGCTCGAGGATGCGGTGCATATCGTACCCCCGGTTGGGGTCCTGCGGGACGACGGAGTCGATACCGTCCGGCGGCCGGGCGGGGGCCGTTCCCTCGGTCTGTGGCGGGTCCCGGTCGCAGTTCTGGGGCAGATAGGAGACCAACTGGGCCACCAGCGCGCGGGCGTGCTGTTCGTCCCTCGCGATGAGGTCCGCGCTCCCCGACTCTGTCGTGTGCATCTCCGCACCCCCGAGTTCCTGCATGTCGATGTCCTCGCCGGTGACCATCTGGACCATCCGGGGCGAGGCAATCGCCATCGCCGAGATGTCCTCGACCATGATGGTGAAATCCGCAAACACCGGCGTGTAGGCCGCCCCGGCGATACAGGGGCCGTAGAGCACGCATATCTGCGGGACCCGCCCGGACAGCATCGAGTGGTTGTAGTAGTACTTTCCGATGCCCTCGCGGTTGGCAAAAAAGCCCGTCTGCTGGTCGATGCGCCCGCCCGAGGAGTCCATCAGGTACAGCACGGGTTTGCCCGTCTGCAGCGCGCGGTGTTGCATCCGGAGGAACTTCTCGACGCCCTTCTCGGCCATCGACCCGGCCTTCACGGAAAAGTCGTTTGCCATGAAATGCAGCGAGCGACCCTCGAACTCCGCCGCGCCGGTCAACAACCCGTCGGCCGGCAGGCGCTCCTCGGCGTCGAACTCCGCGAACCGCCCGTCCTCGAAGGTCAGGCCGTCCTCGCCGAACCACAGGTCCAGTCGGTCACGCACGAACAGTTTCCCCTGCTCGGCCAGACGCTCGACGTACCTCTCGGGACCACCCTCTTCGATGTCCGCAATCTCCTCGAGCAGTTGCTCCTCGCGCTCGGTCGGTCCGAGTTCCTCCCCGGCCGGGCCGGCACCGCTGGCGGTGGTCGGTGCCGAACCCCCGGCCCCGCTCACACTCGCCGTTGCTGTCGCAATCGGTTCGTCACCGTGCTCGTGGAACACCTCGATGTCCTCCCCGAAGTTGCGGGCCAGCGCCTCTGCGATTGCGCTCGCGGACTGCTCGTCTGTCTCCTGCTGGACGCGGACCTTCATCAGTACGAGCGGGGGAAGCCGAGTTCCTGGCTGATGTGGTTGTACGCCATCTGCTGTGTGACCGGCGCGAGACGGGTGAGGTTGATCTCCCGCCACCACCGCTCGACGTCGTACTCCGTTGCGTACCCCCAGCCACCAAACGCCTGCATCGCGTGACGGGTCGCCTCGATGCCCGACTCGACGGCGACGGCCTTTGCCACGTTCGTCTCGTAGCCACAGTCCTCGCCCTGCTCGTAGAGCCAGGCCGCCTTGTCCCGCATCAGCGATGCTGTCTCCATCCGGGCGTAGGCCTTCGTGACCGGGAACGAGACGGCCTGATGCGTGCCGATCGGTTGGCCGAACACCTCGCGGTCGTTCGCGTACTCGATTGCGTGGTCGGCCGCGAGTTTGCCGATACCCGTGCCCGCCGCAGCAAAGCCGATACGCTCGGGATTGAGCATGTCCACGAGCGGCCACCAGCCACCGCCGCGCTCACCGAGCAGGTTCTCCTCGGGAACGCGGACGTCCTCGAAGAACACCTCACAGGATTTCGAGTAGTTGATTGCGTGTTTGTCGATCGGCGACACCTCGATACCCGGACTGTCCATATCGAGGATAAACAGGCTGATACCGTCCGTGCGGCGGTCGACCGCGTCACGCGGCGAGGTGCGGGTCACCAGAATCATGTTGTCCGCACGGTCCGAGAACGTTATCCAGGCTTTCTCCCCGTTGATGACGTACTCGTCACCATCCTTCTCCGCGCTGGTCTCGACGTTCAGTGTGTTCGTGCCCGCCCGGGGTTCGGTGATGCCGATGGAGAAGTTGCGCTCGCCGTCGGCGATGTCCGGCAGGAACCGTTCTTTCTGGGACTGACTGCCGTGTTCGGTTATACCGACGGCGGCCATCCCGGCGGTCAACACGAGATACCAGGTGCCGGCCATACCACACCCCTCCGCACAGAGCGTCTCCATCGCCAGCCCCATCTCCGGCATCCCCATGTCGGCACCGCCGTACTCCTCGGGAACGAGCAACCCGTGGAAGTCCGCCGCGGCGAGTGCGTCCCAGAACGCCTCGCCGAACTCCTCGGCCTCCTCTCTCTCGCGCCAGTACTCGGGGCCGTACTCCTCGGCGATCTGGCTCGCAGTCGACTCGATGAGCGAGTGCGACGGGTCCGGGGTGAACTCCATTATCTTGTGATGATACGGTCTGGGGCTTAGTTGTTCTGATACTGGCGGGTTGACCACCACACACCACAGCCAGCAACCCGGCCGACCCACGGCACGCGTTCGACCCGGCCACGGGCCCATCCTCCCGCGCGTCACAGGGCGGGCGTCCCGATGCCGGTAAGCGGATGTGAGGTGTCGCTGCTGGCCCCAAACAGGAAGGTTTATTCCCCAAATCGGCCACCACACGTATAATGGCTGACTCAGAGGACCGCACGGCCGGAGAGAAGGCACTGGAGACCCTCGAGCGGTGGTATCAGGTGCCAGTGTTGGCCGGCCTGATGGTTTTCATGTTCTGGACCCGGTACCAGAACCACGATGCGTTCACCCGCGGGGGCGATGGGTTCTGGTTGCAGGCAGTCGACTCGTGGTACCACTGGCGAGCAACAAACTGGATGGTGGACAACGTCCCCTGGACACTCTCGTTCGATGCCTGGACCGGGTTCCCAAACGGCCAGGCACCCGGGCAGTTCGGGACGCTGTTCGACCAGATTGTCGTCGCCGTCTCGATTGTGCTGGGTCTGGGTAACCCCGGCGAGAGCGACGTGTTGCTGGCGGCACTGGTGACTGTCCCGGCGCTGGCGGCGCTGGTTGCCGTCCCGGTGTACTTCCTGGGCAAGCGCCTCGGCACCCGCATCGGCGGCGTGGCCGGGGCCGCGACGCTCGCGCTGTTCGCGGGCGAGTTCTTTCGCCGGTCGACCGCCGGCCAGTTCCAGCACCACGCCGCCGAGGCGCTGTTCATGGCGATTGCGGTGCTCGCGGTTGTCGTCGCGCTGACCGTCGCCGAGCGCGAGCGGCCCGTCTGGGAGCTCGTCCGCCGGGGTGACTGGGATGCCCTCCGGCGGCCCACCCTCTACAGCGCACTCGCGGGGCTCGCTGTCACGCTCTACATCTGGGCGTGGCCCCCCGGCGTCGTTCTGGTCGGTATCCTCGGTGTCTACTTTGTCCTGCAGCTCTCTCTCGACCAGGTCCGGGGCCGGTCGCCGGACCACCTGGCTTTTGTCGGCGTGGTCAGTATGGTGGTCGTCGCCGCGGGAACGGCACTCCGTATCGGACAACCCGGCTTTAGCGCCACCGGACTCGATTTCTTCCAGCCGACACTCGCGTTGCTGGTCGCAGGGGGGTGTGTGTTCATGGCCGGACTCGCCCGACTCTGGGACGGGAGACAGCTCCCGCGGTGGTCGTACCCCGCGGCGGTCGGACTGTCGATACTCGGCGCGCTCGCCGCGCTCGCCGTCGTGTTGCCCGGCGTGTTCGAGACGCTCTCGAACAACCTCGGCGGACGTATCGTCCCGTTCGGTCGCTCCGAGAGCGCCCTGACCGTCGAGGAAGTCGGCGCTCCGGACTCGTTTTTCAGTAACTTCGTCCAGGAGGAGTACGGCTGGGCGTTCTACACCGGTCTCGTCGCGCTGCCGATACTCGCCGTGCAGTCCGTGCTCAAGCCGAACGAGCGCGCAAAGTACCTGTTCGTCCTCGTCTGGGCGCTGGTGCTGATCAGTATGGGCATGACCCAGGTCCGGTTCAACTACTATCTCGCGGTCGGTGTCGCGGTGCTGAACGCCCACCTCGTCGGCTTTCTCGCCGCCGGCATCGAACTCCCGGGTTCGACCGGGGAGACCGACGAATCCGCCTCCGACGTCCAGGTGTTCCAGGTCGTACTCATCCTGGTCGTGGCGATGCTGGTGTTCGTTCCGCTGTTCCCGACGGTTGCGTCACCCTCGCCGCTCGATGTCGGTGAGGATACGAGGCCGAGTCCGGACGCGGTTCTCTGGGAGGAGTCAAACGAGTGGCTCGCGGAGAACACCCCGGAGGTCGGTAACTACGCCGGCGCGGGCAACGCGGACGAACTCACCTACAACGGGCAATACGGCTACCCCGATGGGGGGTCGTTCGACTACCCGGAGGGGGCCTACGGTGTGCTGTCCTGGTGGGACTACGGCCACCTCATCACCGTCCAGGGTGAGCGCATCCCCCACGCGAACCCGTTCCAGCAGAACGCCCGCTCCGCGTCGGCGTTTCTGACCGCACAGAACGAGAGTCAGGCCGAACTCTACCTCGACGCAATCGCGGCCAGCGAGGAGGTGACACACGAGTCCAACGAGTCGGAGCTGCGCCAGGCGGTCCAGGAGAGCAACGACCCGCCGGGCATCCAGTACGTGATGATCGACGACCAGACCGCCGCACAGAAGTTCCCGGCGATCACCCAGTGGACCGGCCCCGACTACCGGGAGTACCTGAACCGCGAGGACAGGAACTTCCTCGAGGGCAGCGGAGAGAACCGGACACAGAACACGCGGGAGGTGCTCGCCGGCGGTGACTACTACGACACGATGACAGCGCGACTGTACCTCGAGGACGCCGAGGGACTCGAGCACTTCCGGCTCGTCCACGAGTCCTCGGTGTACTCCTACGTGGGCTTTTTCGGCAACAGACAGTCGTCACAGCGCGTCGGAACGTTCGAGGACGTGACCGAACCCCGCCAGGAGAACGGCTCCAGTCTCGCGGACACGATATCCGACTTCCAGCAACTCCGGGCCGGTGACTTCGGGTTCACACTCGCGCCGGGTCGGACCCTCCACGACCCGTACGTCACGTCCTCGGTCAAGACGTTCGAGCGTGTCGAGGGCGCGACGCTGACGGGCGAGACGGAACTCAACGGCTCCGTCGAGGCCACGGTGACCCTGCGGAGCGGCAACAACCGGACGTTCAACTACACCCAGTCTGCCGACATCGAGGACGGGCGCTTCGAGATGACGGTCCCGTACCCGACAGACGAGACGCTGCGCCCCGGTGACGGCTACGCAAACGCCAGCGTGCGGGCAGACAGTGAGTACTCGCTCACGGCGTTCAACCAGTCCGGCGAACCAATCGAGGAGGCCACCGGCGTCACCGTGCCCGAGGCGGACGTCCAGAGGGGCGACAGTGTCGCGGTCGAACTCCAGGAGATACCGGACCCGCCGGAGTCCAGCCTCGCGAATCTGGATATCGGCGGGCAGGGCAACGCCGGGACTGCCGCCGTCGGCGAGGACGTTCCCATCTCCGTGGACGTGACGAACGTCGGCGAGGAGGCCGGCGAGTTCGGCCTCTCGCTCTCGGTGGGGAACGAGAGCGAGACGGAGGCACCGGGCGAACTCGGCCCCGGGGAGAACACGACGGTGACCTTCGAGAACGTGACCGCTGCACTGGACCCCGGCGAGTACACCGTCCAGGTGAACACCAACGACGACGCGATCGCCGGCGGGTTGACCGTCGAGTCCGGGGTGGCGCTGCGCAACCTCGACATCGCGGGCCAGGGCGCGAACGCGACGGTCGGGGGCGATGCCGGAGGGAACGTCTCGGTGACTGTCGAGAACACCGGTGGACAGCAGTCGGCGTTCGACGTGCGATTACGCCTGGAGAACACAACCGAGACGACGCTGTCGACGGCGGAACTCGGAAGCGGTCAGAGCACGACGCTCACCTTCGACGCTGCGATCCCCGACCTCGAACCCGGGGAGTACAACCTGAGTGTCTCGGTAGACAACGAGACGGCAACCGGTGACCTCACTGTGGAGACGACCGCGACAGGAGTCGCCAGTCGGTCGGTTCCGCGCGCGGTCGGACCCGCGGTGTGAGTTGCCGACCGGAACACCGGGTTCAGAGTTTCTCGCCGCAGTTGCGACAGTAAACGAACATCTGGTGGCCCTCGTTGTACGCGCCACACTCGTCACAGCGAACCGCATCCTCGGTGTCCAGCTCCGCCGGCGCAGCGTCCGGGGGACTCTCACCGTCGTCGTATCCGAGCATCCCCGGACTGTCCTGTTCTCGCTCCGCGTCGACTCCACCTCGTCTGACGGTGCCCGCAGTCGTCGTTCCAGACCCCGACCGACCGATGAACTGCCTGTAGAGGTACACCTGCAGCAGAACGAACCCGAGGAGATACGCGCCCAGCAGGACCCAGGTTCTCATGTGTCGGAGTTACCGTTCCTGATACTTGGAAGTTCGGCCTGAACAGGTCCCCGAGACGGGCCCCCACCAGCGGGGGGGCCGGCGTTCAGGCGTCGGGTGGCGAGAGATTGCGCCCGAACTCGTCGAACACCGTCAGGTCGTCAGGGAGTTCGTACTCGATGCGGCGCTGTTCCCGCCGGTCGGGGTTCTCCAGCGGGTCGGCGACCGACTCCCACCCCGGCTTGACCGCGATCGACTCCGCCGGCGACCCGGCGGCGATGTGATGGGCCGGGACGTCGTCCTTGACGACCGACTTTGCCGCCACGAGGGCGTTCCGACCGACTCTGACACCCGCCCGAACCATCGCGTCGTGTGTGACACGCACGTCGTCCTCGAGCACCGTGTGGTAGTTGCGCACCTCGGTCTGGTCGACGACGTCGTGGTCGTGGCTGTAGATGTGGGCGTCGTCGGAGACGGAAACCCGGTCGCCGATGGTCAACGCCCCCCGGTCGTCCAGGTGGACATCGTCGTGAACAACGACGTTGTCGCCGACTTCGATGTTGTGGCCGTAGGTCATCGTGACACCCTTGAAAAACCGGCAGTTCTCGCCACAGTCGGCAAACAGGTGTTCGGCCAGCATCCGCCGAAACTCCAGCGCGAAAGCCACGTTGTCGGCCATCGGCGTGGCGTCGAACTGCCGCCAGAGCCACTGGAGGTGTTTCGAGCGTTCGAAGGCCTCCTCGTGCTCCACCTCGGCGTAGTACTCGCTCTCGAGCGTCGTGTTGCAGGGGTCGTACCCCTGGAGTCTGACCCGCTGTGCCGGTGAGACGTCCTCGCCTGCCTGCCAGCGCTCGTACGCCTCGCGGTCCCCGTGCAGGTCGACGAGCACGTCCTCGACGACCGTACAGGTGTCCTCCGGCCCCGAGAGTCGCCTGTCGACCGTCTCGACAAACGCCTCCAACCCCCTCGCGGCGTCGTCGGGTAGCGACGCGTGGCGCTTTGTCATATCGTCCTCTTTTCTCCGGACCCTGATAGTGGTTTCCTCTCCCGGCGGACTGTCAGTTCCGCCGGGATACGACCGGGACGGCCGAGGCCAGTCCAACTCCGGGGTCCGTGCTGGTAGCGACTCCGGACGGCCCCTCGGGGACTGTCGGTCAGATGACACCGGTGACCGTCGCGGCGTCGCGGGCGGCGGCCTCGCTGATGCCGTCACCCAGCACCGTGTAGCGGTCGCGCACCTGATTCGCGGTTGCGAGCGCCCGGACGAGCACCCCCTCGTCGATACCGAGTCCGTCGGCGGTTGTCGGTGCGCCGATGTTGTCGAGCGCGCGGCGAATCTCCGGCCACCGACCGTCGCCCTCCTGGAGATACGACACCAGAATGGTGCCGACACCGACCTGGTGACCGTGCAGCGCGGCCTCGGGAACGAGTCGGTCGAGTCGGTGGGAAAACAGGTGTTCGGCCCCGCTGGCCGGCCGCGAGGAACCGGCGATGCTCATCGCCACACCCGAGGACACGAGCGCCTTTATCACTACCCAGGCAGACTCCTCGAGACCCTGTCGGATGTCGGCCGACCGGTCGACGAGCAACTCGGCGGTCATCTCCGAGAGCGCGCCGGCGTACTCGGAGTAGGGCGCACCCTGCAGGCGGTGGGCGAGTTGCCAGTCCCGGACGGCCGTGTAGTTCGAGATGATGTCGGCACAACCGGCCGTTGTGAGTCGCCACGGGGCGTCCGCGAGCACTGAGGTGTCGGCGACCACCGCGAGCGGTGGACGGGCCGCGACGCTGTGGCGGGTGTCACCCTCGGCGACAGAGCCGCGACTGGAGACGATGCCGTCGTGGCTGGCCGCCGTCGGGACGGAGACAAAGCCCAGGCCGCGCTCCGAGGCAGCCATCTTTGTGATGTCGATCGCCTTGCCGCCGCCAACACCGACCAGATACCCCGGTTCGGCCTCGTCCATCCGTGTGAGAATCCGCTCGACAGCGTCGAAACTCGCCTCCTCGACGACGACCACCTCCGGGTCGGGGCCCCGCTCGCGCAGTTGCTCGACCACCCGGTCGCCGGCCACCTCCCGCGGGGTCGGACTGGTGACGAGCAACGGCCGACCCGAGAGATGGGTTTCCGTGATAGCCTCGCCCGCCCGCTCCAGCACGCCGTGTCCGACCACGACGTTGCGTGGGAGCCGTATCCACGTCGACTTCTCGAACATGTCTGGCAATGTGGACCGGCCGGTATAAAATCCCCTGTCACTGTCCGCTGGTAGCGTTACGCCGGTCTGTGCTCTGTGTCGCGATTAGGCCGACAACTCGGCGACGAGTTCGGTTGCCTTGCTCCGTGACCGCGCAACAACGGCGGGGCGGGCGGCAAACTCGACCGTGACCTGCTCGCCGTACTCGACGGACTCGACGTCTGCGTTGTCGTGAATCCAGGAGACGACACTCATCGTGTCCTCGGTCATCGGGAGCACGAGCCGTTCGCGCTCGAAGTCGGGCAGGTCCGCGTGGATGCGCTCGCACAGCGTGTCGACGCGCTCGCCGGTGCGCGCGCTCACGACCACCGGGTTCGGGGCCAGCGCCGACAGCGCCTCCCGTTTTCTCTGTAACTCCCGCTCGTCGACGCGGTCACACTTGTTGAGCACCGTCACGATAGGGGCCTC
Source organism: Halovenus sp. (assembly GCA_028275145.1). Lineage (GTDB taxonomy): Archaea > Halobacteriota > Halobacteria > Halobacteriales > Haloarculaceae > Halovenus. The sequence goes on from JAQCNG010000164.1 coordinate 13,078, forward strand.
GTTGCGCTCGTACAGCGTGTCGTGGCAGGTCACCAGTTTCTCCCGCATCTCCGGAATCGTCTCGCTGGCGTCGACCACCAGCAACACCAGGTCCGCCAGATACACCGAATCCAGTGTGGACTTGAACGACTCGACGAGCCAGTGTGGCAGGTCGGAGATGAACCCGACGGTGTCTGTCACGAGCACCTCCCGCGGGCCGAGCTCGGCCCGGCGGGTGGTCGTGCCCAGCGTCGTGAACAGGCGGTCCTCCGACTCGGCCGTGCTGTCGAGGTCCGGGTGGAGCTGTTTGTTCTCGTCGACATCGACATCCGCGGCGAGGCGGCGTAACAGCGTCGACTTGCCGGCGTTCGTGTAGCCCGCGAGCGCGACCAGGTCGAACCCCGACTCGCGGCGTTGCTGCCGGCGCTGCTGGTCTGTCTGCTCGATCCGTTCGAGTTCCTCGCGGATGCGCGAGATGCGTGATTTGATGTCCCGCTCGCGGCTCTCGTCGTACTCGCCCAGCCCCATGAACCCGGGGCGCTCGTCGCGACTCGCCAGACTGGCCTTTGCCTCCGCCCGCGGGAGCTCGTAGCGCAACTCCGCGAGTTCGACCTGAAGCTGGGCCTTGCGGGTCTGTGCCCGCTGTCCGAATATCTCCAGAATGAGCCGAAAGCGGTCGACGACCCGGACGCCGTCGGGGAGTTTGTTCCCGATGTTGAACGTCTGGTACGGTCCGAGTTCGTTGTCGACCACCAGCACCGCCGCGTCCGCCGCGGCGACCCTGCCGGCAATCGCCGTTACCTTGCCCTCGCCGAACCCGTATGCGGGGTCCTCTGTGCGGGTCTGTGCAACCGTCTCGACCACCCGGTAGCCCGCCGCCTGGGTCAACTCCGATATCTCCGTGGTATCGGCCTCACCCGAGTCGACCCGCTTTGCGACAACGGCTCGCGTACCGGTCTTGGATTCTGCCGTCACTCGTGTGGGAGGTTGGTCACGCTGCTATTTGAAATGCAGGGTCAGACGGGGCGCGAGACCCCCCAGTCCGCCGGCTCACCCCTCCGGAGTTGCCGGACACTCGACGGAGGCACCGATATCCAACAGCGCGTCACGGTCGAGTTCGGCACTGACACTGTAGCTGTTCCCGCTACACTGCCAGTAGAGCGCGTTTGTCCGGTACCGGTCGGTGAAGGTGTAGGTTCGCCCCCGAGACTCGATTCGCTCGCCGTCGACTTCCCGGTCGGTCCGCGACGACCGGGAGACTGCAATCGTGGTGACACCCTCGGAGTACCGGAGCGTGACACCCTGTTCCGTGCGCACGCCGGAATCGAACTCGAACGAGTCCGGCACCGCCGGGTCAGGGACGTGACCGTCGCTGGCGCGCGCGAGTTCGTCGTAGCTCTCGAATCTGTCGAGACGTGTCGTACGGACGGTCACGTTCTCCGGTGGGTCGAACTCGAACACGCTCTCGTCGACGGCCGGGCTGAAATCGACCCGCTCTACGCGCCTCTGCCCGCGTATCTCTCGGCCACCGGCGGTCATCTCGTACTCCGCTTTCAGTGGCACGAAGTACTCCACGTCGTAGTACAGTGTCTGTGACATCTCGTTTTCCGCATCCTCGACCGACTCCATCCGGATGACGTGTGTATCACGACCGCTCACCGTCTCGACACCCTGGTAGCTCGTCCTCATCGGCCCGGCACTGAAATTCACCGCGGTGACCGGGTCCTCACCGGCAGTGGAGCCTGTACCGAACAGCGGGGCAATAGGAGCAACAGGGCTGTCGGAGTCGTCGGTTTCGAGGCTGTCTATCAGTTTGCGGAGATTCTCCTCTTGTCCTGAGCGCTGCTGGGTGTCACCCTCGATTCGGGTCGCCTCGTTGCGGGCCGGCCGGTACACCCAGGTGGTCGTGTTGTTGACGATGGTCGTTGTTCGGTTTCCGTTCTGTACCACCACCTGATATCGTTCGCCCGTTCCGGGCCGGACTGTCTGCTCGATAGTGGCCTCCACACTCTCGTTGTCGATTGTCTGCTCGGTGACCAGTGTCGCGTTGTACACGCCCACCGAGGAGAACTGCTCGACTGCCTCGTCGGCATCCGGGAGCTCCGGCTCGTCGTCGAACACCCCACTACAGCCCGCAGAGAGCACGAGCACGGCGAGGGCAACAACAACCGAGAGGCGCCTTCGTGTCGAGGTGGACGGTCCATGGAACATACTATCTGTTTGTGTGATGGTTCGCTTAGATGTTTTGATTGCTCTGGTGCCCCGACCCCCGGGACGCCGGGCTCACACCTCGGGTCGAGCCGCCTTGGCAACCACCCAGGTCGTCCGAAAGGTACCAGAGTTCACTCGTTCACGCCGGGGTGCTGTCAGGGCTGGCCGCCGGCGTGTGCGTAGACGAACGCACGGAGCAGTTTCGCACCGAGGGTCGCGGCCTGGCCGTCGTCGCGGTCGTTTATCTCCACCACGTCGAACCCGACACAGGCGGGGGCCACCTCGCGCACGACCGCGTGCATGGTCACCGGGTCGAGTCCGAACGGTTCGGGGGTCCCCGTTCCCGGCGCGAAACCCGGGTCCGCCGCGTCGATGTCGACGCTCAGATACACCCGCTGGTCCTCGAACGATAGCTCCCAGTCGGGCACCTCCCCAGGGGCAACAGCGCGCACGGTATCGTCCGCCCGGGCGTGTGCCCACTCGGACTCGCTCCCCGAGCGGGCCCCGAGCACGACCAGTTGGTCGGCCTGTGTCGCGACGTGACTCGTGACCGTCGCGTGGCTCAGCGGGTTGCCGGCGTAGGACTCACGCAGGTCCAGATGCGCGTCGAGACAGACGTACACGTCGGGGTCGAGCGCGCGCGTCGCCCCGACTGTGACGGTGTGTTCCCCGCCGAGCAAGAGCGGCACGACCCCGTC
>JAQCNG010000181.1 GCA_028275145.1 Halovenus sp.
TCGCGTTCGTCGTCGGCAACGACGCCAGCGTGATGGGCGAGACAGACACCCGCGCGCTGCTTGTCGACGGCGAGGACCGCACAGTCGTCGAGGGCACCAAAGACCGCCTCGGCGCACGGGTGGCCGACCGCCTGGCTGGCGTGGTCTGATACGGTCGTTCGTGATTATTTTCCTGGCCACGTCACAGATAGGTCTGTCAGGGCGTGATACACGCAGTTTGTTTCACCATGGCGGTAAAGAGTCACGAACGACCGCATGAGGCGGCGCTCGGCAGTTTCGAGGCCAAGTCCGCGGGCCGTGCGAGCGGGCCAGGTTCGCGGGCCGTGCGAGCGGGCCAGGTCCGCGGGCCGTGCGAGCGGGCCAGGTTCGCGGGCCGTGCGAGCGGGCCAGGTTCGCGGGCCGTGCGAGCGGGCCAGGTTCGCGCGCAGAGGCCCAGATTGTGGGCGTTCTGTGACCTCGACTGCGCATCTGAACGCTACTGCTCCCCCCAATCATCTTTGTATCGCGGTGTGCAACCGAACGTATGCGACTCTGGGCCGCAGTCAGACGGAGTTTCGTGGCGGGTATCATCCTGCTCATCCCCCTGCTCATCACGCTGTACATCCTGCAGGTTCTCGTCGGGTTTGCCCTACAGTTTATCGACCCAATCGTCCAGAACGCGGACCTGGAGGGGTTCACCGGCGACGTGGAACTGCTCGCTCGCGTCATCGCGGTCACGTTGATTCTCGTGGTGGTGACGGTCATCGGCTACATCGCATAGCGGCCACTCGGACAGCGCCTGTTCGGCAGTCTCGGCCGTATCGTCTCGATTATCCCGATTGTGCGCACCATCTACTCGACGGTCCGACAGCTGTCGACCTCCTTTTCGGGTTCCGAGAACTCGTACGACAGTCTCGTTCTCATCGAGTTTCCCCGGAAAGGGATGTACGCCATCGGGCTGGTGACCAGCCAGAGTCCGGTGGCAGTCGAGGACGTGGCGGGAGAGCCGGTCAACAACATCTTCCTGCCGAGCAGCCCCAACCCGGCGAGCGGCCGCTTCGTGATGGTTCCCGAGTCGCAGGTACACGAGGTGGACCTCTCCTTTCGCCAGGGGATGCGCCTGCTCATGACGACCGGTGCCTCCGGCAGGAACGCACCCGAGATACCCGAATCTATCAACGTCCCGCTCGAACCGGAGTCGGAGCGTCTCGAGAGCGAACGGCCACGCGACACCGACGACAGAGAGCGGGCCGACGACCCGGAGAGCAACGACGACGTGGAAACCGACGACGACGATACCGAGGACCCGTCCGGGCGGTGAGTCCCCCCCTCGCCGGTCACTGCTCCACGCGGTCCATCTTGTCGTAGGCGACAGTGATGCTCTCGGTTGCGACGTCGCCGTCCGCGCCGGCGTCGAGTTCTGGCGGGTCGTACGCCGTTATCCAGGCTTCCTGAAGTTCCCACTCGGCCTGCGTCTCGCCGTTCTCGTCCAGCAGGACGACGGCGATCTCCTTGCGGCCCTCCTCGACGTCCCCCTCGACGACCGCCATGTGCCAGTCGTAGAGCCTGGTGTCGCCGGGCTTGACGCCGCGTTCCATCTCCAGGTCGTCGAAACTCGTCTGGCCCCAGTCCGTCTCGCCGTTTTCCTCCCTGTACTCGTCTTGCTCGGTGGACCGACCCGGGATGGCAACCGAGTGCCAACCTGGAACCTCGACATCGTCAATCTCGACGATGAACCGGCCGGTCCGCATCGGACCGTGCTGGACTGCGACGACCGTCGCGTCCGTCCTGCTGCCGTCCGTACACGCGCGTCCGAACACCGGCCCGTCCCACTCGTCGCGCTCCCAGGGCGGGATGGCGGCGACGCCGAGCGCGTACTCGCCGGGTTCGACCGCCTCAGACGACGGTCCGGTGTCCCATTCGAGGCTCACCTCCTCGCTCTGACCGGGTTCGAGTGTCATCCCGGTCGAATCGAGGACGATGTCGCTGGGCGGGCTGTTCGGGTCCTTGTCGTTTGTACCGGCACGGCTGGCATTCACGAGTTGGTCGGCCAGTTCTTTCACGTCTGCTGTGAGCGCGACTGTCTCGTGGCCGGTCGCGCCGCCGGTGTTCTCGACTGTCGCGGTCAGTTTTATTTTCTCGCCGGCCTCGACCGGCGCGTTCGTGCCCTGTACCTCGACGGCGAGGTGCGCGGGCTTTGTGACCGACACCGTCACCTCGTCGCCGTTCTCGGGAGCACCGACAGGACGACCCCAGGTCTTTTTCTCGTACTCGGCGTCGTTGCCCTCGCGATAGGTCACCGCCTCGATCTCGAAGTGTACGTCGTCGGACTGTCCTGGGCCCAGCGCCAGTGTCTTCTTTTTGAGGCCGTCTGCGAGGTTGCCGACACCGGCCTCAACCGTTTGCTCGATTGCATCGCTTCCGGTGTTGGTCACCGTACACTCCAGACAGAGCGTCTCTCCCTCCGTGATGGGTGCGTTCGTGCCGTCGATTGTGACACTGAGCGACATGGGAGTCACACACCTCCGTCCTGGTCGCGTTCCAGCGCGGCCAGTCGCGCCTCCAGGTCGTCGATACGCTCGTCTTTCCGGTCGAGGTCCCGCTCCAAGGCGTCGATACGCTCGTCTTTCCGGTCGAGGTCCTGCTCCAGGGCGTCGATACGCTCGTCTTTCCGGTCGAGGTCCCGCTCCAGGGCGTCGACGCGCTCCTCCTTCCGGTCGAGTGCTGTCCGGGTGTCGTCGAGTCGCTCCGAGAGGCCCTGGATGGCCGCGAGTGCAACCCCGTCGGCGTCGACGGTCGCAATCGAGTCCTCGCCGCCGAGGTCGAACTGCTCGGCGAACTCCCCGGCCATCGGGCCGACGTGGCGGTTGCCGTCGGCGTCGGCGTCGAGTTCCCAGGACCGAACCGAGAGCGCCTCGACCCCATCGAGGGCGTCCTGGGGGTTCACGGGTGCGAGGTCGGTCTTGCTGGCGCGGGCGCTGGTCGTGTAGAATGCCGGCGCGTGGACCGGCATCTGCGAGCGGAACTCCCCGGTCGAGCGGGAACTGACCGTCGAACTGGTGTGGTCGCCAAACACCACAGCGCCATCGTGGACCGCGCGGGCACGCTTGCCCGCCGCAATCGCCGAGCGCCCGCTGGCGAGGTTGCTCTTCCCGCCGAGCACGACCGACCGGGGGGCGCTGGCCCGGTTGTCCAGGCCGCCGTAGACGGCGGCGAACTCGCTGACCACCTCGTTCGCGAGACTGTCCCCCTGGGTGAGCACACCCTGTTTGCGCCACTCGACGACCGGGTCGCCTGCGTCATTCTCGGTCTCGACACCCAGGTAGACGACGCCGGTGTCCGTCGCGAGGAACTTCGCGCCGACGCGTGGCTCGTACTCGCTCAGATTCTCGGCGGTATCCCGGAGCTCGACGTCTGTATCGAGTTGCTCGAAGTTCGCGTTGAGCGGTTCGTGCCAGTTCTGTGCCCCTTCATCCGGCGTGTTGTAGTTGTGGTTGGTCATTGGTTGTTACTGCTCCACCCGAATCATCTTGTCGAACGCGACAGTGAGACTCTCGGTCGCTACGTCGCCGTCCGCGCTAGCGTCGAGTTCCGGCGGGTCGTACTCCTTTATCCAGGCCTCCTGGAGTTCCCACTGGATCATCGGGTTGCCTTCCTCGTCGAGCAACTTGACCGCGACCTCCTTGCGGCCCTGGTCGA